>JAMOPC010000073.1 GCA_027064845.1 Desulfurococcales archaeon
GACATCGTGATGGACTTCATAACCGAGGGCCATGACCAGACTCGTGGATGGTTCTTCTCCCTCCTAAGATCAGGTGTTCTAGGATTCGGTAAAGCACCATACAAGTATGTCCTAGTCCATGGCTTCGCATTGGATGAGCATGGTAGGGAAATGCATAAGAGTCTGGGCAACTACGTTGGAACTGATGAAGCCATAAGGAGAGCAGGTAGAGACCCACTGAGGTTCTGGGTTCTACAAAACACTGTATGGGAAGACCTCAGGTTTTCATGGAAAGGTATTGAGGAGGTTAGAAGAGATTTATCAATAGCATGGAACACTTTTGTATTTGCATCAACTTATATGAATCTAGACAAGTTTGACCCAATGGATCATAGAGTAGAAGACTACCTAGAACATCTTAGACCAGAGGATAAATGGCTGTTATCAAGAATAAATAGGTTGGTAAAAGAAGTTACCGAAGACCTCGACAACTATAGACTGCATGAAGCGGCTAGGAAATTGAGGAGATTCATAGTTGAGGATGTGAGTCACTGGTACATTAGATTGATAAGACCGAGAGTCTGGGTTGAGGAAAACACTCCTGATAAGCTAGCAGCTTATACTGTCCTCTACTATGCGTTGTGGAGATGGCTAGCAATGATGGCGCCATTCACACCATTCCTCACAGAGAAGATCTACCAAGAAGTCTTCAGAAAAACAGATCCAGACCTACCACTATCCGTTCACCTACTTGACTGGCCAGAGGTGGAGTCAAAGTATATTGATGAAGAGTTAGAGAAGGTTATGGATGTTGTGAGAGAAATATACGAAGCATCAGCGGCAGCTCGTATGAAGGCTGGTATAAAGCTTAGACAACCAATTAAATCCCTCACAATATATACTGATAGGGAAGAGATCAAGACCGTTGTCGAGAAATATAAGGACTTGATCATGAGGCTTACAAACGTTAAAGAAGTAGAAGCCAAACCCGTGAGCGAGCTAGGAGTGCTCGTCAAGTACCGTGTCTCACCAATCTATAAAGTCTTGGGGCCACTCTATAGGAAGCTAGCCAAGAAAGTGATAAAGTACATAGAGGAGCATCAGGACAAAGTCGCCAAAGACATACTAGCCACAGGATCACACGAGACAGTGATCGATGGAGAAAAGATAACAATAACCAAGGAACAAGTAACCATAACACCAACCTACATGGAAGGCTACAGCGTAGAGGACAGAGACTGGGGAAGCGTAGCAATAAACACCAAGCTCTCCAAAGAAGAAATAGCCGAAGGACTAGCAAGAGACATTGTGAGAAGAATACAGGTAATGAGAAAAGAACTAAACCTACCACTAGACGCCAAAATAGAAACCTACATCTACGCACCCAAAGAACACATAGAACTACTAAAAGACCACACAGAATACATCAAAAACGAAACAAGAACAACAAAACTAATCCTAACAACAAACGAAGAAGAGGTAAAAAGCATACAAGGATACACAAAAGAATGGGAAATACAAGGAGAAAAATACATTATAGCAATCAAACCATTAACGTCTTAAACTAATTGTTCTTTTCGTCTGAGAAATTTATATTTGAAAGGATCTTATATAAGGGTTCTTAATATTTTGATCTATGGTTTAATGAAGCTTCGTAATCCATTGCGAGTAATCACTGGGTGTGATTAATTCAATTTTTCTCGGTGTTTTAATATACATTTTCTCTTCGATATATTCTCTTACTTTCCCGTAGTTATTAATTAGTTTCAACCAATCATCTGTATCGTTTGATATAATTACAGGTATATCATTAAGGATCATTATAGCTGCATGAATAGAATCGTATTTTATGTTTACTACATCATTTATTAATGAAGCTAATTGAACAACGTCTTCAGAAACACTATGCATAACCAATTGTTCAATAGATAAATATAAGTTTACTGCCTTTTTGGCAATGGATGGACTTATTCTAGATAGTGATCCAAGAAGCTCTATAGCAACCATTAAGGACCCATGTGGCTCATAGTGGTATTGTTTTATATCCCTAATGATGTTTGAACATTTCTCACCATATTCTGGATGATGAAGTATTGCATAGACAAATATATTTGTATCAATGTAAACCTTAGTCTTCATTCCATGACTCCTCTACAAGTCTTACAGCGTCTATTCTCACAGGCTTCTTGACGAGGTTCAGTAATTCTTCAATAGGATCGTGTCTCTTATCTATAAGCGGTTTTAAAACTATATGATCGCCTTCAATCTTAATAACTAGTTTATCCCCAATACGTAGCTTAAGCTTCTCTCTAATCTCTTTAGGAATTGTTATCTGGTATTTTCTTGTGATTTTCACTACAGCGGACATTTAAAACCCCAAAAAGTACTACGTACTACGCCCTTATATTTTTAATTTCATATTTTCATACTATGATAAAAATACATAGGTGTAGAGGTTTTAATTACTCAAAATTTCTCGTAATAAAACGGATTACCGTGATTTTAGATCAATTTTTCGGGTTGTTTGTTTTGGAATCTCGTTATTGATTTTTGAATTTTTTTACCTTTGTTTTTCTCGGTGTTGGTTATTGGTTGATCTCAGTGTTTGGGTAATTATTTTGTCTATGCCTTTGTATATTGTTGCGTTCATACTTTATGTTGTTAGGGGTGTTCGTGGTCCTACTGTTTTTGATTCGACTATTTCTATTGATGCTTTGTGTTATGATGTTGCTGCTTTCATGGTTATTTTGAGTGTTTATTTCAGGTCTTACTTGTTGCTTGGTTCGGGTATTTTGATGGCTTTGTGGGCTTACATTCTTGACGTTGTTATTGCGAGGTATTATGAGAAGTTCTCGGTTAGCAGTGGGGAGGGTTGAGCCTTGATTGATCCAGTCTACCTTGTATCTACTATTGTTGGTGGTGCCTTGATCTTTATTGGTGGACTATATGACTTGATCGCTGCGATTGGTGTTAATAAGTTTCCTGATTTCTATACTAGGCTTCATGCTGTTACTATTGGTGCTATTGGTGGGGCTGTTTACCCAATAATTGGTGCTGCGATAATGGTTTTGGGGAACAATGGGCTTCCCCTGAGTGTTAGGGCATCTTATGTTTTACCTATGATACTTATTGCTGCTCTTATAATCATAACTGCTCCTACTGGGAGCCATGCTGTTGCTAGAGCTGCTTATAGGAGTGGATTAAAGCCTCTAACAGAAGAAGAGTAGGTGATAATGAATTGTTCCTGGTGCTTCACCTGGTTTTGTTATCGGTTGTGTTGGGAGCTTCTTTTGTAACTATTTTCCTCCTTGTTTTTGAGAAGGACTTGTTGAAAATGATCGTTTTGTCAGCTGCTCAGTCAACATTCTATGCTATAGCGCTCTACATCTTGATGGTCCCGGATGTTGTTCTTGCATATATTGCTGTTGCTGTAGGTATCTATACTGCTCTCCTCATGTTTGCTGTAAAGAAGACTGAGAGGTATGAGGAAGTATGAAGTGGTTATCATTCATAACGGCTGTCTCGATACTTATAGTATTGTTTGGTATCGCTTATGCACTAGTTGTTATGGGGATCTCAGGCCCACCAGCACCAACGGCTCTGAGAGCGCTTGGCGAGAAATACCTTTACTATATGATTAACCCATACTATCCATATCTTAGAGCAGAATCTCCCGAGGCAGTATCAGCTATATTATGGGATTATAGAGGCCTAGATACCCTATACGAGACAATGGTGTTGTTCGCCGCTATTATCGGTGCGGTTCTTATTTATCGTGATTACCTGTATGAACCCACTAAGAAGAGTACTAGAGTCTTTG
>JAMOPC010000074.1 GCA_027064845.1 Desulfurococcales archaeon
ATGAGCAAGAGAAACTGGAGAAATTAGCAAAGTATAGTCGTGTACCAGTAATCAATGGCTTAAGTGATCTCCTACACCCATGTCAAGCATTAACAGATGTTTATACAATATTCGAAAAGAAAGGAAGCGATCTAAGAAAATTAAAGATCGTCTTCGTAGGGGATGGGGGCGACAATGTATTACATAGCTTGATGCTTACAATAGGTATCTTGGGCGGTAAAATAATAATATCATCACCGAAAGGATATGACCCGAATCCAAGGATTGTGAAGCTATTTGAAGAAAAAGCTGCTCCTAATGGTGGAGAATTCGAGATCATAAGAGATCCCATAGAGGCAGTTAAGGGCGCTGATGTAGTCTATACTGATGTATGGGTAAGTATGGGTCAAGAAAAGGAGAGAGAAAAAAGGATAAAGGATCTAGAACCATATAGGGTAACCGTAGAATTAATGAAATATGCCAAGCCAGATGCTATATTCATGCATTGTCTACCAGCACATAGAGGAGAAGAAGTAGTTGATGAAGTAATAGATGGAAAGTGGAGCGTTGTATGGGATCAAGCCGAGAACCGTAAACATGTACAAAAAGCAATACTAGCATTGCTTATTCCATAAACCAAATTATTACCACACCAGTAGATGTACTAAATTAGATTTTTAAATGCTTAGTAAATAATTTATCCTAATAGTTTTATTGATAATGGTGTACGTGGAATGATGAGGCAACTCTATAAGCTCACTGATAAGATCTACGGATTCTTCGATAAAAAACCCGTACTTAAAACTTATTTAAAAATAATCATCTTAATAATTCTGATCGGGTTTGGACTGTATCTACGTGCATTACCAGCTTTTAAGTATGGATTAGAGCTCCACGCAAATGACCCATGGATAGAATACTGGCAAGCAAACTATACTTACACACATGGACTAGCATCATGGTATAGTTTGACTAAACAAAACCCAGCAACACATATATTCTGGTATCCATGGGGAAGAGATTTCACTACCTCAAGCTACCCCGGAACACCTATATGGACTGCAGCAACTTATTACTTGGTATCTTTTACAGGATTAACTATCAAGGAGTGGATTATTCTCCAACCCCTCATATTTGCCGCAATCGCAATGATAGCTATCTACTTAGCAGCAAATGAAATAAGCAGAGGAAACACGTTTGCAGCAATTCTTTCTGTATTCATCTATGCAGTGGTTCCAGCAGCTAGTGATAGAAATATTATAGGATTCGTAGAAAAAGAGGGAATAGCCATAGGATTCATATTCTTATTCATCTACTTCTATTCAAAACTAACAAAGTCGCTAAAAAGTAAAACAAACAACACGGCACTATTAAAATATGCTATTCTATCTTCTCTTACAATGGCTTCCGTTGGTTGGTTCTGGGGAGGATTCGTATATGTACTTGGCAGCTTCATATTATTCCTAATAATATATCCTTTGTTTGGAGCTAAAGATATTGATAATAGGTTCATGAAATATAATTTGCTAATCATTGCATTATCATTATTATTTGTAGGATTATCACCCAATATAATGCACATTATGGGCTTCTATCCATTTAAACTATCTATTGGCGCAATGCTGATAGGATTACTCATATTCCCAATACTCTTCTATATCTTATATACAGAGCATAAAAAAATAGGATTACGTAAACCATTACTAACGCCAGCAAGATATTTCATATTATTAGTATTCACCGCGATTATAGGAATAGTCCTTATATCAGCAGGTATAATTCATATTGGAGCAAGATATGCATGGGCGCTTGGACTACATTTTGTTAATGCTCCTCCTCTAGTACAGAGTATTGAAGAGCACCAACCAGCACTTCAAGCAACTGGACCGATCGGAATCCTTACAACATGGGGTACTGGATTAACATGGTTATTCTTCGCCTCACCATTGTTTATGGCCATACTTGGAGCGATCTATCTACTATATAAGGGAGAACCAGACAGAGTATACCTGGCTATTGCATTCCTAATAGCCTTTTATGCTTACATGAATGCTACATATTTTGAAGCCACAGCGGCCGCGTACGGCTTATTAGTAGCAGGAGTCTTTACTGGGTATCTTGCTTCAAAAGCTATACCGAGCAGAGAAGAAGTGATCTTATGGAGGAAGGGTAGAATAAGAGTTAGCACAAAATCAGAATTTAGAACACTCGCAGGAATATTATTAATACTCGTACTAATTAATTTAGGATTCAGTGCTGCCTATACGTACGATAATCATAGTAGAATGATCTATTCTATAATGGCTGGTTATGCTCCTGTTGGTGCAAGAAACGATGCTTGGTATAGATTAATCGATTTTATTAATAAGAATCTAAGCAAGGATTCTGTTATCATAACTTGGTGGGACTATGGATATCCAATATCTGTAAATACTCATAGAGCAACAGTCGCTGATGGTGCTACTCTAAACGGTACTCAGATATCTATCCTCGCCAAAATATTAACAGCCAGGAATAGTACCGAAGCAATTGATTTAATGAAGAAGCTTAAGGCACCATTTAATAAAACGTACATAATGGTGTTTGATGTCTTCAGGTTTGTGAAGAGAGAAAACAATACCTACCTCGTAGTACCAGTTGTGACGAGAATAGGCGGTATAGTAGGTATGATAGATATACCGAAGAGTATCTGGATGATAAGAATCGGTGGTAGAGATCCAGGCAATTACTTATACCTTTACGTCGCTGGACAAAACAATGTATTCATATCACCGAGATTCGATGATCCCGAAAACCTGCCACTAATATATAAACTACTGGTTGACGGCATACTCTACCTCAATACTCTGGACAAGAACCATACATATTACTTTGCATGGTATACCGGCTCAGTTACGGAACTAAGTTATCAATATAATATTGTCAGGGAGAGACTAGGGATCAAGTATGAAGTAGACGTTACTTCAACTAGAACACTAATGCCTATTGAGAGACCATTGGCAAACGATCCATATATTAAACCATATATGGTTATAGCAAGACCATTTGAAGGATTATCTTCTGGAGATACATCCTTGGTCGAGGTAATAGTGCTTTATCAAGTGGTTATGCCCAGCAAATAAGCGTGTGTTAATTAATCCTTTTTCTTAAAACTGTATCCATAAACAATAATTTTCTTGGGTGTAGAGACGTTGCTATTTAGACGTAGAAAGATCAATCCATATAAAGAGACACTTTACGCTATTTATCATGCTAAAAGCGGTATTAGTCGTATAGAGGCATTGATTGATAGAATAAATGCACGTAGAAGAAAAATGCTTGAAATAGCTGCTCAACTAGAGATGAGGGGTGAGACATTTTTAGCTAAGAGATACGCGGCTGAAATAGCTAAACTAGATAAAATAAGTGCACGTTTAGCTGATTTAAAACTTGTTTTAGAAAAAGTTGTTCTCAGCCTTGAATATGCTATGACAATACATAATTTTAGAGGGATAGCGAGCCAAGTATTATCGATCACGAAAGAATTAAAGAAATTACCAGAGTCAACAATACCAGATCTGGGACTAGTCTTTGCTAATCTAGAAGTATCTTTAAGAAACCTAGAAGATCTCGACTACAATATTCCAGATATAGAGTTCAACGCACCATCAACGGATGTTGATGCTGAACGTGTACTTTATGAAGCTAGAGAGATTGTTAGAAAGAAGCTTGAAACAGAACTTTTATCTACACAGGAGGATTAAGCTATAATTCTATGACGTATTGTTTCTTCTCTTTTAGTATTGCTATTTTAATA
>JAMOPC010000075.1 GCA_027064845.1 Desulfurococcales archaeon
CTGAACTCACTTTCCTAAAGTACATAATCCATTTTAACGTCCATAACGGAACAATTATGAACGCGAGCAAAGTATTCAATAAAACTAGAACAAAACCAATATACTTCAATAAGCCCAAATAATTAGAATACATATAACTCGTAATGCTCAAAATACCTGTACCCATTAAACATGCTCCGTAACTTGCTGGAAAATCCTCGATAGTTTTCCTAATATTCATTATCATTTATCATCCCCTACGACTTTTTGATAAAAGATACATATGAAGTATTTAAAACTATCTTTATGGGAGCAACTAGAATATGAATGAAGTAAAAACAGAGGTTTTCGTAGTTTATTTCTTTTTCATAGTAGTAATTACAATCAATATGATAATAAAGAGTAATACTCCAAGAATAACTATATTATTTATTGGTACTTCTCTAATTGGGGTATTTGTTGAATTAGTGGTTATGCTAGTCGAACGCTGAGTAGTTGTTATGGGAGTCGTCGTAGTTGTAGTTTTCGAAAGACTTGTAGTAGTTGTTGTTATTGGTTGAGTAGTTGTTGTGGTAGTAGTCGTCGTAGTAGTTGTGGGCGTTGTTGTCGTGGTCGTTGTTGAAGTAATAGATGTGGTTTTAGTTATTTGTGGTACATTATACTTAATAAGATAATCGTGTAAAAGTATGTATCCGATGCTGGGTTGAACTGTGACATTATCTGTTTTCTTACCATTTATTATGAATATTATTATATATGGATGTGTCATTTTATTTCTGAGGTATACATAGTTTTTGAAAATGATCCTCTTGATCACTTGTATTGAAGGAGATTTTGTTTGTAGAACTGTTATATTCATGATAATTGTGTTATTATCTATTATGTGCGAGTCTAGAGTCGCTATTATAGTGTCCCAACTACTTAAGTTTGCTTCTCCATTTATGCAGAGTGTGTCTCTTTTATCATTGATATATATGTTGACTATGCTTTCAAAATAGTTTGATAGTAAGTAATCTTCTTTATTGAATTGTTTAAACTCTATTAGTAAGTCTTCTTTAAACGAAGAAAACATAGGGCTGAAGAGCCGGATGTGTTTATTATATGTATCATTGATTATGGTGGCTTGTATTAGTGTTTCTTCTTTTTTAAATGGTTCAGCATAAGAGAGTCTGAATAGAGTGTTATTAAATCCACTAATATGGAAGAATATATCCGCCATTACTTGTTTAGAATAAGTGTAGTAGTATCTCCCTGTTCCTAGAGCATATATTGTTTTTGTATCATTTGTGAAGTTTATTTTATAATCATAGAGTACTTCGACAGTAAATTTCTTCAATTTATAAGCGTCTCTGATAACCCATTTAATCAGAGGTAATCTACCAAGTATAGTGGTATAATTATATTTTTTACCCCATACAATAAACTCCCACGTAACGGAGTAGTTGACTTTTTCTCCATTTGTCCTTACAGTCACGTGTCCGTTATCAAGGGTTTCATTAGGTACTGGAAAATATAATACTAGATTCTTGTACCCAACATTTTCCATTACGAATCTTCCATAGAAAGACGCGTTGGTAACGCTATTGTTTATACGTGTTATATTAAAGACCATGTATTCATAGTGTAGAATAATTGTTGGGGCTGGAATGGGATTAGATTCTATAACTACAGGGTTGATAAGCAATGCTAGCACTAAGATTATAAATATAAATATAAGGGCGAATCTAATTTTCGACACCACATAGCATTAATGATTCACTATTAATATCTACTATGGTATTTATAAAAGCTAATTATCGAACAATTTACTGGAATGAATTTGTAAAAAATCAAGTTATTTGAATAACATTGACTTTCTTTCAAATCTTATTCCTAATACAACGATATCTTTATTGAATATCCATATAGCTAATGCAATTAGTGCGACTGTAATTATTGTTCCTGAAGCATAAGCCGCTATTATTAGGTCGTAACTACCGCCTATGAGCGCATAGATCGTATATATTGGTAGATTCACTATTGTTGCCCCTACCCATATACTTGTAATAATATTTAGTTGTAATCCCATAGTATATGATATAAACACTATCCCCATGAGTATGAGCATTACCGGTGTAACTATTACTCCAGCCATTCTTTGATCGGATACTAGTGATCCTAGTATTATTCCCAGCGCTCCAGTATATATTAGTCCGAGAACGAGGGCTCCGGCCATTAATAGAAGTCCATTCACACCTATTGCCTGGGTTACTGCTTCAATACCACTATTTGTCCCTGCGGTTGTTTCCGTGTTTGTAGAGAATCCGCTAATCATTCCCCCGATCATTAGGAATAAACCAATAATATAGGCTGCACCCATGATTATTGACGCGATGACGGAAGCAACAAGCTTTCCTAGTACAATTGTTCTTCTAGGTATAGGTTGAGCCAATAAGAGCTCAAAAGCTTTCTCTGTCTTCTCCATAGCCATGAAGCTTACAGCATTAGAGGTATTTAATGCAATGATTATCGCTAATAACATTAGAAAACTCATACCGATACTCACTATGGTGCCAAACTCCGTCATGGGCATATAATTCTTTCCAACCTTTACAATTGTGTTACTAATTATTTTTTTGTTTAGAAGACTTGGTTTAAGACCATGTTTTGAAATCATTATATCTCTATAGGCGTCCTGAACGGCATCTATAAATGCTTCTACTATTTCGGTTTTTGTAGATACCGTGAGTGAGAACTTATTTATAACTACTGTAGAGTTCATTAAGATTGTAGATGTTCTATTTGATAACAATGACTCAGTAAAGTTTTCGGGAATAATTATTACTATGCCATACTTGTTTAATCCTTCTTTTATAGAAGATACATAGTATGCTCTTCCTCCTAATGTTCTATTAACATAATTTATTATTTCTCTAGCTAAATCACTCCTGTCTAAAAGAATAACGCCTATGTTCTGAGTCATTGCTTCTTTCATGGCTTCTCGACTTGCATGACTAAATAGCTGTCCTAATCCACCATAGAACACTATTAATAAAACGATCATCAGTATGAATGTAGGGTTCTTGATGAACGCTTTAATTTCTCTAATAAGAATATGTTTAAAAGCCACTAGTAACCAGCCTCCTTTGTTACTTTTATGAATACTTCTTCAAGGTTTCTACTATTGGTTTTAGCCTTGAGTTCCTCTATCCTGCCTTCAGCAATAATTCTGCCCTTATAGATCATCCCTACTCTATGGCATAAGTACTCCACTTCTAACATATTATGGCTACTAAGCAATACTGTGACACCGTATTCTTGATTGTATTTCCTTATGAGATTCCTAACATATAGGCTCCTTTCAACATCCAGTCCCGTAGTGGGTTCGTCAAGAATTAGTAGTTTAGGCTTAGAAGCCAGTACTACGCTTAACGCAAGTATCCTCTTCATACCCTTGCTATATCCTCTAATTGGTTTAAATAATTTAAGCCCTAGATCCGATATTTGGACAGCCTCATCAACAGCTTTTTCGAGCTCTTCTCCCTTAAATCGTAGTGCAAGCATGAATCTAATAAAATCCATTCCAGTTAAATCTCTATAAGCCCCTGCTTCTTCGGGTAAGTAATTGATCATTTTCCTTATCTTTAATGGTTCTTTAGTAACATCTACACCGAAAATATATGCTTTGCCACTTGTAGGTTTTATTAGTGTTGCTAATATTCTGAGAGTCGTTGTTTTACCACTACCGTTTGGCCCTATTAGTCCATATATTTCGCCTGGTTTTACTGTAAAGCTTAAACCATCTACTCCTA
>JAMOPC010000076.1 GCA_027064845.1 Desulfurococcales archaeon
AATGATCTTATCGAGAACTGGGCGTAGATCCTTCTTCTCAAACCATTCGAGGACCTCTATTGTCTTCTTAGAGTAAACGGTAAATACAAAACGCTCCATGGAGAACAGCTTATCATAGTCGACAAAATAGCCCCGGCTCGTAATAGACTTGGCGAGCCTGAGCAACTTGTAGCGCTTCCGAAGCCTCCGCCTAAGCCTCCAAAGCTCCCAATCGGCTCGGTAGCCGTAGCGTCTGAGTCGTTTAAGCTCCTCTACCCTCTCACGCTCAATGGCCTCCTTTCTTCTGATGACTGGGCCGTAATCATAGATCCTATCGACAACCTCCCCGTTATCCATGCATACTACTTCTCCACGCGTATAATCCCATACGAGTTGTCTACACTCATCCATAACTATCACCCAGCTCCTCCACACACTCCTCCAAAAGCTCCCTCTCAACACGACACTCCCTATCCCAATCAAGCGAATGAACCCAGCACTCGAAGAGAGAATCAATAAAGCTCTTGCACCGAGTCCTGACAATATTGTAAGGCAACCCATACCTATCCGCCAGCCCCAAAACAAGATCCTCAATACGATGCTTCAACACAGTTAATGGCTCGATATGCATCGGATCATCCCCTTATGGGGAGGCCGTTATCGTTTGCGATAGGGTTTGAACAAGGCGGTTAAGAGTCTGAAGACCCTTACTGGTTATAGCATACTTCCCATCTCTGAGCTTGATCACAAACCCATGAACCATTAGGTCCTTCAAGTTATAGTAAAGCGTAGAAGACGATAACCGGGTTAACTGTATTAATTCCCCAGAAGACTTAGGTCCGGAGCTCAATACATATAGAATCTTTCCCTGAGAATTCAGTAGGGGAAATATATCGCTCATTATTTCACCGTTTTTCGTTTTTCGTAAATTATTAGGAGTATTAAGTTATTTATATTTTTCGTTATTCGAATATTATTAAAAAACATTGAATTACCTTCAACACCCTTATAAAATACGGTTATCGAAAATGGAAATACTAGATCTGAAGCTCTCAGTAATATACAAGGTTTTAAAGATCTTAGAAGAGAAAGATCAGCTATTAGTCTCTGAAATAATAGCTCTTACGGGTTCAAGTACATTCCATCAAAAGTACCTTCCATACTTAGAAGAGAAAGGATACGTTATATCAGAGAAGAAAATCATCCATGGAAAAAAGATACGAATAATAAGACTAACCAATAAAGGTAGAAAACTAGTTGGATTATTAGAAGAAATTAGAAAGCTTGATTTAAGTAACTAATTCTTGTTTGTTTTGACTTAAGGTTTCCTGGTATGCATTGATTTATATTCTTTAGGTATATATAATTAGTTTTAGACATGTATTTATTCCGGGTGATGCTGTATTGTGTTGAAGAATTTGCTGAAAAGTATTGATGCTTTAGTTTCACTAAGCCCTCCTGGATTGTCTGTTGATTTTGTTAGGGTTAATTTAAAGTTGGATAGGCTAACCGTTCTTGTTGGTCCTAATGCCTCTGGTAAGACCACAATTTTGCAAGTTATTGGATATCTTTTGTCAGGATTGCTTGATCCTACAAATGGATCTATTGGCTTTGCTTTGACTAGGACTCTTCGCCCCGAGGGGAATATTCCAAAGCTCGTAAGTGGAGTCATGGTTTTAAATGGTAATGTTATTCATCGTCTGCTGTTTGCTCCTCATATATTTACTTCACCTAGTTCCTTGGCTTCGATGAGCGAGGTTATAGATATTCTAAGATTAAATTCAAAGACTAGAAACAGATTAGAAGCTGAGGTTGAAAATGATGTATTGAAATACATTCATTCGGTGGCAAAGGCTGAGCAAGAATATGAGAACAAAGCAACAAGGCTATTTCCCAGTTCAAGAATGCGGGTTTACCTATTGCTTAGAGAATTTGTTAATAGTGTATTTGGAAGAAACGTACGAGTAGCCATGTCTGATCCTTTTTGGGGAGTTAGGTCTGGGGGAGAGGATGTTTTGGAAGATGAATCTTTTATATTTTTAAGGTATCTTCTGGGAGCCAGGAGAGAAAATATTAGAGTAAATTACGTTGTATGGAACTCTGGTAAAATATTGGATAAAGAAATACTACTTGGAGCTGCACGATCGGGTGTAGTTTTATTTAAGAAAAGAGATTCATCAATGTTTTTCAAGGGGTTATTGTCTGTTATGGTTTTTCATCCTGGTTTTATTTTCTCTACTGGTGTTTTCGAAGGATTATATGGCTACTATGCACTCAGAGGGTTACCTAGAGAAAAGGAAGCTCTTAAGCTATTGCGGAAGTATATTTCATGGGTTGATGGTTATGAGTTATTTAGGCACAAGTTGTCTTTGAAATCTAGTGATGGCAGAAGAATATCTGTATATAGTCTTAGTGATGGACATCGTGTTGCTGTTTTTATTAGTCTTCTATACGCTTTATCTGAAGGAAGGACGGTGTTCCTGATTGATACACCTGAAGCTTTTGTTCACCCGGACGGCTTATCCTTAATTGCTGATTTTATTACGCACCTAGTGAAGGAGGGTAATCAGGTAATAGTTGCAACTCAGAGTATAGAGTTTCTTAGAAAGCTCCTTTTGAGCAGTAGAGAGCATAATGTAATAGATGATACCCTTGTTGAAAGAATTAGTTTAACATCT
>JAMOPC010000077.1 GCA_027064845.1 Desulfurococcales archaeon
GTCTTAAGCGATCTAAGCCTCACATACAGAGTATCAAGTTATGCATATATGCCAGTAACAGACGCTATAAGGGAAGAGATGAAAGGTAATTATTCAGTAGCCACTGTTTTGAGTGATTATAGGCGAAATGTCCTATATGATATCTTTGAGATAAATAATGGCGTAGTTATCAGTATTGTTTCACGAATATCATTATCTAAAATGGTAATCCTCAGATGGATTATTGCTTTCACAATCCTATTTATACCACTAATATACGATTATAGGAGAAACCCGGAGAACTATGAGTTCATAAATAAGATTCTAGAAAAAGTAAGGGGATCTAGAAAGTAATATTGTATTCTGAAAACCTCAACAGAACATATACGATCAAAAGACATATTGATGCTAAGCCAAAATACAATGATAGATTCTCCTTAACCGTTTTTGTGATATTATATGTTAGTTTAATACTTACATTTGCTTCTACTTTGCTAAGGATCTTCTCAGCCACTAAATTGAATTTATCAGCAAGTTTATCTATTTGATCGGCTAAGAAAGCCTCTCCTCCGGTCTTCTCAGACATTTGTTTCAAGAAATTATATCCTCCTCGTTCTTTACCTATGAATATGCTGTAAATAGGGATTTTCTTGGCAGAATATTTTTGTAGTAGTGGTGGTACTTTGTCACCATCTGCTGGTAATCCGTCTGAAGCAAATACTACGAATACTGATACGTTGAATTCTCTATAGGGTTTTAGCCATTGATATACAATGTTTAATGGATAAGTATACATTGTACCATCTGTTGCATTAATTGTTGGTATGATTTTCTTTATCTTCGTAATATTGGGTGTAGGCGGTACAGCTATGTCTATAACACCATTAAATACTACGAGACCTATGTCGAGTTTATTATCGATCTTATCAATAAATGACAATAATGCCTTCTTAGCAGTCTCTATTTTCTCACCAGACATACTCCCAGAATTATCTAGTACAAGAACAACCGGAGGCTTTACCTTGATCTCTAGCGTACCTATTCTTTCTGTCTCAACATGCTGTATCATAGTGTATCGGCTTATCGGAGATGCTAATGCAAAAACTATCATCATAATGGATAGTAATGAGAAAGCATCTAGTAATAGTTCTTTTAGTTTTTCTCTTCTCGTTTTAGATATAACTGGTTCAATGTAATCTATTAATGGATGTTCTACTACGTGTATTTTTCTGTATAATCTTTTACCAATAATAGCCTTAGCTACAACATAAATAGTAGTAATAAAGGGAATGGCTAATAGCGCTTGTGGGTGCTCAAAAGTTATCATGTCTATACCCCTTCGATCCTCGTAAATAATAGTAATGCTATGACTAATGAGTAAAGTATAATTGTTAATGTATAATCCTTTCTATAGAGGTTGATCTTGTTCTTTCCATGATTTACTAGTGTATTAAGTTTTGTATCTATAACTGTTTTCTCTACAATCATCTCAAGGCTTTCCTTATCCAAATTATTAGTATTAAGAACTAGTATTCCCTTACTCGATAATTTATGGAAGAGAGGTATACCACGCGGATCATTTCCAACCTTGATAAATACAACTGGTGTCCCAGAAGTATTGACTATCCAAGCCGCTTGTACTGGGTCACCACCATAGTTGTTTGCTCCATCAGTCAGTACAACAACTACTCCGGGTATTCCAGATGCTCGAACCAAGCCCTGGGCCCATCCAAGTGCTGAGGAAATAGACGTATATTTTATCTCATACTCCTTAATCGTTCCAATGACTTTTAACGCACCCTCACGGTCTCCTATATATATCTCTCTTACTTCTCCCCCAAAAACAGCAATAACTACTTGGTCTGAGATATTCAAATGCTCCAGGAATGCTTTGCAGGCACTAATTGCTTGATCTATTCTCTTCTCTCTATACATGCTTGGTGAAACATCTATTAAAAATATGAATCTTGCAGGTAATTCTCCAGAATACTTTACTAGTTTCTCCGGTGTATCAATAATGACTTTGTATTCATGTATTAACACTGGTGTTGTTAACGCTAATATGAGTAGTATTGGTGCTACTATTTTTGCTGCATCAATCACTGTTCTTAATACTGTTTTGAATGGATAATTAAGTGTATTTGCTAGGATCTTTCTATTTCTAATGGTCTTATTTAGGATATAACCATATAGTAGAAAAATGGGTACTAATAAAATTAGTAGAAATGGGTTCTCAAACACGATCATCAATTTTAATCTGTCTCCGTCAAGTTATGATATTTTGCACCACTTCCTCCACTAGGACTTGTGTTTTGGATTGGTTGGTTAGATCCTTGTCCTTGCTGATTACTTCCCTGATTACCTTGATTGTTAAGAATCGAGGTTTCCTTATATAAAGCATTAATAATAGTATTTGTGAAAGCATTTAGATTATTTGTTGCTGATCCTAAGTTGGATAAGTTTTGAAGCATATTTGCTAGTTTCCAAAGCAGTTGTTGTGCATCCTGTGTAATATTGTCTAGTTGGTCATGTGCATATAGACATATTTGCTTGTATTTTTCAGGGTTATGCTTGATAAGTATCATTATTTGTTTATACTTTGTTAGAGATGTGAGTATTTTTGCTGTTGTATCGATTGCTTTTTGAATAGTTTTCCTATGTTCTTCTGATAAAAGTGTTTCCTCATCTATGCTTGAAAGATCATAGTATATTTTGTTCAAATTATTGATTACTTTTGTTAATTTGGGCTCTATTTTTAAGTATTCATTTATTCCATTTTCGACATCGCATTTAACTAGATATGATAGAGATTTGGCTATTACTGGCATTATTTCTTCAAGTTCTCTATTCGTATTATATGCTATTAATGTATCATTAGCTATGGTGTAATATGATCTAAATGCTCTCAACAGTATTTGTTGAAGCTCTGGTGTTTGACCAGTATTTGTGAAGGGAAAGTTTTCTGGAATAAAGAGTGTTTTCTCTAAATTAGAATACTGGGTTAGGAGTTCTAGTATTTCGTTTCTAGTAAGAGGGATAATATGTGGGATTCTGTAATAAGATTTTATCATGTCTTCTTCGGTCTTATTACAGTATATTATTGTTTTGACAAATAGTTCTGCGAGCTTCTTCTCTAGACTCTCATCTATGTCTTGATCGCTCTGTGTTTGTACCAGGTTTTGATAAAGAAGAATAGTAGCTATTACGACAAGGATAGCTGTTGCTATTGCAACAACTTTCTTTGATATAGGTTTCTTCATAACGCTAAACATAGTTGATCATCCTGTAATTGTCTGGCTTGATAAGTATTATTCCTCTAATAACATGTATTCCTATATCATACTCTATAATTGTAGTTTTCGAACATCATTATACGTTTTGTTGCACAAATTGTGCTCTGATATATCTATATAATGGTTTGAATCCTCGCTTGTAGTAATATGTTGCTACATCATATACTGCGTCGAGATATATTTTCTCTATTCCTTTTTCCAATAATTTCTTGACTGCTTGATAAAGGAGAGCAGTACCGTATCCTTTTCTCTGATACTCTTTTTTCACAGCTAGTGTTTCTATGTAGCCTATTGTTTCTCCATAATAGTTTTTCCTTATACTTATATCAGAGTATCCTATTGGTTCTCCTTTTTCATTGAATGCTATGAATACTGTGAGTTTTTGCTGCGTATACCATCTTCTAGTGTCTTCTGGATTCCATTCTATGAACCAATCATAGAC
>JAMOPC010000078.1 GCA_027064845.1 Desulfurococcales archaeon
ATGACCGAAGGAGCCACAACACCCTGAGGTATCAGAACAGCAGTACAAAAAAATCGGTAGAAAAATCCCAGACGTAATATATGATTATGGAGAATATGGTAAAGAACCATTAACACTTATATTCGGCAAAACTGCACAAGAAGTTACAAGAAAAATAATCGAAATAGCAAAAATAATAACAAAGAAGTAACAAAATATTTGATAATCGAAAAACTTTTTTCTAGAAAACATCTTCATAGCATAGAGCCTTAACATCAGCAGTAATTACCTCATATCATATACTTCTGATTTATCACCAAGACTTAAGAAACCTAGTCTTAGCTACATGTACCGAAGCACACCTCTGGGGATATAAATACAATATTGTTTAGTTACATGATCCCGAGAAGAGCATAGAATAGCCTACAATTATACTCTCCCGTATAGTAGACCGTCATGACTAAATCTTATTCCTGTTGACCCCAAGTTCTTTCTCAGCTTTTAATCCTTCCCTATACCCGTACTCGAGGCTTAATAATTGAAGTAGTGTTGTGTCGATGCCTAATTTTGCTTGGCTCTTAAGCAGACCAAAGGATAATAAGTTCTTGATAGTGCTCCATTGGACACTTATTGTTACACGAGACTTACCCTCATTTAGAGCTTCAACCCCAATCTCGTACTTTAACCTCGCACCATACACATTAATCTCATATACTGCTCCATTCCCTGTCATGTGAACCCTATACCACTTCTTATACTCTGGCCGTTTTTCAAAGAACTTACGACCAACCTCAACCAAAGCCCTCAAAACCACATCCCTAGGAACCTCTATAACTACATCTACACTCATAATACCCATAACCACACCCACAATAAAACCAACCAAAAACAAAATATAATCCATGCCTTCACTATTCAACCAGAGAACACATTATGTTTATTAACATACGAGAATTAGATATTTCAAAGAGTGTCTAGAGCTAATAAAATATTATAACTATAGATAATTGAAAGTATTGATTCATTTATGTCATATCTTTTAATATTTCATTAGCTATGTGTAGTAATTTTTCTGATGAGGCCATTAGTATTTCTAGTACTACTCCTAATATCTTCGTTCTGTTTTTAATAGATAGGTCTATTAGCTCCTTGAACCTTTTAAGTTCTGAAGCCGTTGGTATTCCATGGCCCCGTCCCTTTCTAGCAGTGAATGAGTGTATGTGTATTTCTTCTATTATATTTGGGTCTATACTAGCTACTTCAAATATTTCCCTCCATACATCGTCTGTACTCATTCTTTTTAGTATTGTTTGGCCTGGATCTATTACAAGTCCTAGATTATTATATTTAGCGAAGAGGTATGCCTCCTTATGTGTACTTATAGTCTGTGGTTCTACCTTATTCTTCCCCCATATAATGCCACCTGCCCTAGGCTCAATACAGAACCTCAACTCCACATCCGTTTTCTCTCGCAGTTCTTCACGAAACGATGACAAACACTCAGCAAGGCTAGTATAATCCCTCTCAACCTCCCCACAATATATACGACCATTCTTGATCCTGCATTCTTTTACATTGATGAAGCCCGGATGAATTTCTACTATGGGTTCAACATAGAATCCCTTTTTGCTAGATACCTTCTGTACATATTCTAGGATCCCTGGAAGAACACTTAAGTAAGCATTTCGAAAAACCTCACTACACCAAAATGGCGCATTATACTCAGTATGAACAACTACTCTAATATAAGAATCCTCTGACAAGGAGGAAGCAAATAAATCGAAGCGCTTCTTAAAATTCCTAACATCACTCAATAAAACATTATCCGCAACCAGTTTAGCAACAAACTCATTACCTGACCCTTGATAATCACTCATACTCTTATACTCAATAACACGAAGCGGATGAAAAAACGTAAGAGGATAACCTCTTCTAGACAAAGCACTAAAATAGTCCCTTATACGAACACGATCAACATAATTCCCAGTAAACCCTAAGGCAATTATATTATTCATCATAAAACACCAATACATCTAAAACTAATCTATAATATAGAATTTATGAATTATATTATCTTATTGAATAACATGATCGGTGTATTATTAGATGAACATTACAAATTATTTGGAGTAGGTTTATTAAAAGTTGTTTTCATTATAATTGTGTCATGTCTCTTAAAAGGATATAGAAATTGATTAAATGTATAATAGAAGCGCTGAAACAAGCGTCGTTCTGGATATTAGCAATTATACTAATACCTATAGCTCTGTTCTTCATATTGTGGCCACCATTTATTCCTATCATAATCATTTTTGTATTGATAACAGGATCGAAAGAATCAGACCCCTGTGAAGGAGTATGAGATTGCCTAAAATTCTGCAAAGAAGTAAGAATAGGCAGAATCTGTATAGACATGACGTGTTCGGATCTGAAAGAGAAAATAGAGGAGTACAAAAAAGAAACAAAAATAGATCCTAATTATGAAAATTTTATTTCAAGAATACGATTAAATAGTTTTAGTTATTGGCTTTGTTCTGCGAGGCTTTTTATTAACACTTCTACTGCCTTAGCAAAGAGATTAATGTCATCCTCTGAAATATCCGTAGGATCAAGGGTTAATTTTGGATATGTGTTTGTATCATAGTTCTCAGCTAACTGTCTTATTTCTTTGATTTTTCGGACAAATGCTTCAACTGCTTCTTCTTTGAATCCTTTCGATAAATTATCTTTCATTATGTAGACAGTATTAGTGTATAGTGTAAGAAGCACTCGCCATTGTGAATCTATTCTAAATCTAAAACTGAAAGCGCTTTCCGTTGGTACTAATTTAACATAATTACTATGATCGTGTGCAATTTCTTCTAGACTTTTTAATAATTTTCTTGCAGGTTTAGTAGCTCTAGCAAGAAATTCTTCTCTTGTTATCAATTTCTTTTTCTTGATCTTTTTCCGTTCCATGCTTGCTTCAGCTTCTTCCTCTTCTATAGGGGGTAGAGGAGTGATTGGTTCTGGGATTCTATACATGACTTTTCCTGTTTCTCCATTAACGTATTTTTCGAATTCCAAAATGAATACTGGGTTCTTAAGAACTTGAGCCCATTGTTTTAGGTCAGCTGGTACTTTGTCTATAGGTATTACTACGATTGGTGGATTTGCAATTATATCCTCTATTACTTTCCTAATATCTACTTCGTCTATGCCTTGTTCCTTAAACTTATTTTTGAGTTCGTCTGATTCCTTCACTTTTTCGAAGAATATTTCGACTAGTTTCCTCTTTGTTTCTAGGTTTTCTAGGGCAACTAATTGTTTTGTTATTTGTGGAACAATGTGATTCCAAACACCATGATTAGCTAATTCGACTTCAACGACAAACCATGCACCTTCATTTTCAAAATATAGAACAATAGCGTCAGGTACGGTACCAGATCCACCAATAGTAGTGATCATTTTTTGGGGGAGATAAATCGAGTATTCGCCAAAGATAAGCCTATAGTTATCCATTACAACCTTCTCGAGCTCTTGTTCACTAGAGAACTCAGACTTCTTGTATATACCGTTTTTAGTAATTAATAAATGAGGCATAATAATCTACCAATAAATATATTCTCATGGATATTGATCTTCGTATAGTAGATAAAAATATATCGTTGAAACAGAAACAGCAAAAACCTTACATCAAGAGACTGGACATGAAATATCTCATATAAGTAAATTCTCAAATTCACCAATCC
>JAMOPC010000079.1 GCA_027064845.1 Desulfurococcales archaeon
TGTTTTATTCTACTCTCGGTACTATCCAGTAGATAATATATCCTCCCTCAGCAACCTCGAATTCGATCTTTATTGGTTTATCAGTATCGAATGATATAGTTACAAATTTTGATGCTTGTACTGGTTTGAGAGTTGTTTCTAAGAGTCCTACACTGTATTTTGCTCTTGCTTGGTCAACTGTTGCCGATAAATATGTTAATGGATTACCTTCGCTGAATTCTCCTCGGTATTCTTTTTGTTGAGTATGAGACATTATGTATAGTTTTCCATCTTTGTACTGAAATATAGCTTCTTCGCCAATTATTTTTAAGTCCCGGATTATGTGTTTATAATCGTCTGCTACGAATCTAGCAGTAACTCCTAGTTCTAATTGTGGTTCTGGTATTTTCTCCATTGTTCTAGGCTTTGTTTCTACTACAAAGCTTCTTTCAATACCAGTTTTCTTATTCCTAAATATTATTTTCAACTGATTCTTTTCTTCGTCTAGTTCGAAGATCAAGATATCGTTTCTGGTGCCTCTTTTAACTATTTTATTCAATTCATCTGATGAAACAACGAAGAATTTTTCTTCATCGACTTCATATTCTTCAAAAGCTATAGAGGGTATCTTCACTATTGTAAGAGTAGTCTTGTCTGGGCTAAGTATACGTACTTCTAATGCGTCTAGTGTTGCGTAAAATGGGGCTTCATCAGTTAGCTTAGCAATGGTCTGTGCTATGTATTTAAATTTAGTAGTTGCTGTATAACTTGCCCTAAACATCTATAGCACCACGCTAATTTTTCACAACATACATTTAATAATTTATCAATTCATATTTTTAAATCTGAATAACTACTTAGAGGTATTAAAGATGAACACAGTAAAAATTTTGATCGATTTAGCGAAGAGCCCAAGAATAACAATAACTAATGAAAACGCTATAGAACTGCTTGAATGTATTATTGAGAAACATGGTATGACTAGAGATCTTGAGGAAGCATTAAGGATCGTGAATAACTTTGACGAATACTATAGGATCTTGAGGAAAAAATTTGAAGATTATATTTCTCCACCTAAGAATCAAAGAGATGTTATCGAAGGTAGAGTCATTGTTCATAAGCTTAAGTTATTTACAGAAAATAATGAGAAAAAAATTGAGATCGTCTTTGATAGAAGGGTTAATTTGGAATTGCTAAAAACTTGTTTAGAAGAAATCGGATATGAAGAAATAGTTGTAGAGAAACAATTATTTTAATACATAAGTTATGATAATAATACGTAATTTAATAGAATATCTATTTCTTGCTTTTTCTACTACGTCTCGTTCTTTTTCTAGCCTCAACTTCTATTATTTTTGCGAGGTCTTCGCTTGTTATTTTTCCTTCAACTAGTTGTATCCATGTCTTAGTCATATTAATGAATTTCTCAAGATAATCTATCCTAATCATCTTAGGTGCAGGTTTTTCTTCTTCCTCAACGACTTCTTCTTCAATCGTTTCCTCAATAGCTTCTTCTTCAACTAACAGTATCAATAGCTTGATCACCTTTCATTACTTTAATTATATTTTGTGCATTATGTTTTTCGTTTACAATAAATATTTCGTTTAATCCTGTTATTGATAAAATATATTGATATATTTTAAGATTTTTTAACCCATACCTTATAGCGTTGAGCTCGTCTTTATCCATTGTTCGAGCAAGCAGTTTTGTTACATAATTTAAGTTCTTTGGCTCATTTATATTAAAGACTATTTTTATTGCAGAGTTCTCTATGACGGGAAATGGTAGATATAATGGGTAGGGCGTGATCAAGACTAAGCCTAACCCAAATTTTCTACTCTCCATATAGAGTTTAGAAAGTATTTCACGGGTAAATCCTCTGATAAGCAGATTGTGTGCTTCATCTATGATTAATATTTGTTCTTTCGAGATCTCACGAAGATACATTGAGTCTAGGATCTTTTGTAAGAGTGTTGTTGTATATAGTGTTCTTACATAATCACTACTAAGCCTAGTTAGGGATATAATTGTTGGATTATTTAATATGTCATTGATCTTAAGGAGTGTTTTCTTGAACACGTTGTCATGTAATATTTTTAGATATGGATATACTCTCCTATATTCAGGGCTCTTTTCGCTTAGTTTTTTACAGGTATTTATTAGGTCGGATATTGTAGGTGGTGTTGATTTCCATGTTTCTGGGTTTGCTGGATCTATTCCTTTCTGTATATATGTTGTCAATACGATTTCTTCGAGAAGTTGTCTTTGTAAAGGACCTAGGTTGAATATCGTAGATATTGTGCTTGAAATTTGATGGGCCTTATCTCTTGGATTAAGTCTTCCGATTTCTAATGGATTAATACTGTATTTTGATGCGTCTATTACTTTAATGTTATTAATGTATTTTTTAAGAACAATGTACTCATCATGGGGATCTATAATAATGATGTTTGAGGTTGTTTTATTAAAATACTCTATAGCTAAATGTTTTGCAAGCAGTGATTTTCCTGTACCACTTGAGCCCATTATAACTATGTGCTTATTTGGCAATTTTTTGTGGTTTAAGTAGAGTTCTTGATCATATTTTTTCCAATACCATGTTTTTTCTTGGTACTTATTACATTCATTGACAAAGTATGTTTCGGAACACTTTACTCTATTATGTACTAGGACAGCTTCTGCTAATCCTAGGTGTATTCCTCTCGTTTTATCATTAGTAAAATACTGATGTATTTCTTTTAGGGTTATAGGGCTAGTATTTATTGTGAGAAATGAGTAAAGTATTGGAACTGTCGATAAGGGACCGGCATAGCATAATACAGCATGAACTATAATTGGTTTAATAAATAATCGTTTGTTCTCTATTATTCCTATATCTGAGAAATAATATATGAGTAAGAAAGAGCCAATTATTATATTAATTAATGTGTAAATAATGCTTGCTAAGCTGTTTAGGAAAATAATATACCCTATTTTACCTAGTAATAAATATGTGATCATGGCATTAATCGATACAATAAGATAAAATAAGGACAAATTTCTCCAAAGATGTACTTCAAGAAATAGGCTTTTATTCACTGGTTTGAAAATTGTTATTGTTTTTTCTTCTTTGCGGTTTAGTGAGTATTTTTTAGTGAGGAACAATAGTAGTCCTAAGCTTAGCAGAAAAGCTAATAAGTGATTTACTGTAACGGTTGATCCAGTATATAATACTGTGAATAGTATTAGTGAGTTAAGCACTGATAGGACCAAGACATTAATTATATAGTAAAGTACAACTGCATAAATGGCTAAAGCTATAGGCATGATATAGTATTCAAGAAAGGCTCCTCCTAGTCCATTTATGAGCATCTTCTTTAATGTACTTATAACTATAATATTCATAACTACGCTGAGTAAGATTTTTCCTATACTTGTTTTAATCGTCGTCATCTTGTTCCACTACTATTTAAGAATATATTATTAAAGGGTTTAATCTTCTGTTTTTATGGGTTGTGTCCTGTGAATAATATACAGAAATGTCTAGAGGAACAAGGCTATACGTCGTTTACAGATTTACAGAAGAAAGCATTTAAAAAAATAATTAAGGAGGACTCGTCCGTAATTATAATTGCACCTACTGGTTCGGGGAAAACTGAAGCTGCTCTACTTCCTGTAATGTATAAAATTGTTGCTAAGAAGTATAAGCCGATAGCAGCTATATATATTACTCCACTAAGAGCCC
>JAMOPC010000080.1 GCA_027064845.1 Desulfurococcales archaeon
GGAAAACTATTGAAGCATAGAGTATATCGTAATAGCTTATATCCAGTCCGGTTACACTTATGCTTTTTATTACTTGTTTTAATAATTCTTCTCCGAACACTACTGTTTTAGACCCTATATCTATAGATTTAATCATTTCCCCAACGTGTTCCCCTAGGTATTCAACAATGGTTTCTCCATCATGGTGTTTATAGAAGCTTATAATCCTTTGATTCTCCAAGAGAATCACTCTCCCAGAACAAGTCCTTTAACGGGATCATATTCGCCCTTAACAATAAATGCTATAAAGTATTTATCAAGCGACTTCCTAAGAATACGTTTGATTAATTCATTCTTGTTTCTTGGCAGTGGTTCTTTTTCTTCATTAATTATTATTTTATTGTTCTTCTTAACTAGTTCTCCAATAACGTGTTCTGGTTTTAAACTAGTTATACCCAATGGAATTATTTCTAACTTATCGTTTAAAGTATTAGCAGCCACAACTGGCACCATTACCGATTCACGTATGAAGCTTCCACCCAGCTCTACGAATTTTCTTATAGCAATGTAGGGGCTCTCAACCACTAGTGTTAGGTTGACGAGTTGTGATACTTCTGTATATTTTATTACGAAGTCTTCTCTGCGATAAACACTATCTAGTAGCCCATGATACATGGCTGGGAGATGAGGGTTGAACTTCTTATGTCCTCTTAGATACTCAATAGTTCTCCTTACAAGCTCCAAGTCATAGACTTTATACATATTCTTTTTATTTGGTTCTTCATACCATATTCTGAGAAATCCATGTGTTTCACCCTCGTATCTGAGGAATCGTCCAAGCCTTTGGATCAACGAGTTCGCGGGAGCAATATCTGTTATGAATACATTTGATGATATATCTACACCCGCTTCTATAACCTGGGTAGCTACAACGATGTATTCAACTTTTTCTCCAGCATTTTCTTTTCCGAGGATTCTCTTTAGCCTCCCCGTTAATTCTCTCAACTTATTAATTTTCGCGTAGCGGTCTTTTTCAGTGAATCTTGAGTGTAATAGTATTATCTCGTATTCCTTGAACTCTGAAGCCATTAATCTATTATACATTTCTAGTGCTTCGCGAACAGTATTGAATACAAGCAGTGCTCTCAACCCCTCATTATCCACAATCTTCTTCCCTTCACGCAGCCACTCGAGAATTACCTCGTACTTATCTTCTTCGACTTTATAGGGTCTTGTGAAGTCTATTTCCTTCTTCTCCCGATCCTCAACAAAGTCCGGATCAATGCTTTCATCGAATTTAATAACTTCTATGTCTCTCTCAATACTCTTCAGAGTCTCTATGAATGCTTTTGGGAGAGTAGCTGATTCAAGCAATAGTTTTAAGTCATTCTGCCGCGCAATTATTAAGAGTGCTCTTAGGAAGTTCAAGGACTTAGTGGTATCAGCTAATAAATGGGCTTCGTCGAGCACAATATTTGATAATAGAACAGTTGATCTAGCGAATAAGTAGTGTCCAAGAGTCCAAGTAATAGAACCCTCTAGATACTGTGAAATAGATTTATCGAGATCACGGGGTTCTAGCCCAAATAAACACATAGATAAAGTATCAATAGTTGTGAGCGTTATAGGTTTCACAAAATAATATGAGTCGAGGTGATGCATATACCTAGTACCAACAATATCTCTGTGACCAAGATTATCCATGAGATACCTAAACTTTTGAACCTGATCCTCAAGAAGAGAACGAAGCGGATACGCGATCACAGATTTAAAGTTTTCACTCAAAGAATAGAGAGAAAACGCCTGCGATAAAGCCGTTTTACCATATCCCGTTGGAGCTTCTACAACCACTATATTGTGTTCAGGTATTTTTCTCCATGCATATTTTAGGAAAGGTCTACCACTATAACCGAGAGCTCGATAAACCATATCCAAATATGAGTCGTGGCTCTTCAATAACTATTCACCAAAGCAACTTCTAAGACAATGACCATTATATAGGGGTAGAGGATGCATAGAGAAAAAACTAGATATACTTAGAGATATTGTTGAGGATTCTCTTGTATTGTTTCAGCCTCGCCTTCGAGGCACTATCGTCTTTTGCCTCAAGAACTTTGCACGCAGTTTCTAGTTCACGTAGAAACCCATAGAATCCATTGGGGTCGCCGAAAGTGATTAACCGGTATAGCTCATGGATCCCTGACAAAACATGGTTTGCCTCGGGATAAACGTTGTCATAAGCAAGTGATCTGAGAGCCCGTATGATAACGCTTCTCCCGCTTAAAGCCTCACTCAGTATCTCGATTATTTTCTCGGAGTTTCTAATCATACGCTCGATCACATCGAGATAATAGGGACGAGAATATATCGTTAACGTTGTCGTATTATAGACTTTATATGTATTTCCTTCAACGACTACCCTATAGATCTGAAAGCTGATATAATCTAATTCGTTCCTTCTCAGCTCATTTATGAGATTAAGATCTAGTAATGCGCTTAGAATTACTACTTCTTCTGGAACATAGGTCTCTAATATTTCTTTAAGTCTATCGAGTATGTATTGTTTCATAGAGAATACATTATAAATATAATTGGGATCGTTTTTTGCTATAGTTTCTATTATTTCATCTGGAGATAAGAATATGAAGTAATGTGTATTTCCGAAACTCGACATATACGAGGATATAACTCCTATTATTCCTATTAGTAGCCATGTAGGAGAAGATCTTAGGACGAATTGTTTATACATTGTATCCTTGTCAAGAGAGGTATAACCTGTGTACCTATCTACTTTGAAAAGCTGAGGTGCAGCAATGTATTTAGTATCATTACTTATTATTATTGATCCTTTCGAAATCTTATAAGTAAGCGTTGAATCTTTTAAATCAGGTATGTGTGAAAGGTTTTCTATTAATACCTTGCCTAATTCGCCATATGTTCCTATATCTATGTCACCTGGATCTATTCCTAGCGATCTTAGTATTTTTAGGGGTAATTTATGTTTCCTGTCATTACCTACAAAAATTATTTTAGTTTGAAGTATTTTCTCGTATTGTTTTTCATCATTCTTTATTAGTTCGAAGAGTCTTCTGAAGGCGTCATGCGGAAGTTCTATATGGTCTATGCTTGTTTGTGCTCTGTCTCTATTATAGTATGTTAGTGCTAGTATTCCCTCGTATATGATCTGTGTGAGAAAAGTATTGTCTGGCTTCACTAGTAGTTTGAGCATGGGCATATTTATGGATACACCCCGATAATTCTTTCTTCACTGTGGGAAAACTTTATGGAGTAGATAGCCATTGGTTTGGTGACGCTGATTTTCACGCTTGGTTCTTCGGATAAACTCATTTTTACGGGAACCATGTATGTTTTTAGTTTTGTTCCTTCTAAGTAATAGTCTAGTATGGTTTTGCTAGGATCAAGTATGTGGGGATCAACATATACTTCGTAAACCCATTTCCGCCCCAGCTCCTCTAGGATCTTTACTCCCTTTCCCAGGGGTAGGGAGTAGTTTGTAATGGTTATTCCTTCCTCTATGCTGATGTTGTTTGATTCTTCCACGTCAATAACTGATACTAGGCTCTCCTTAGACCCTATTCTGTGGATCTCCCAAAGGATATGGTTTGATAAGGATAGTTTTCTGCCGCCATAGATTATCTCCTTGTCCTTGAACACTATTAATACGTCGAGTTTTGGTG
>JAMOPC010000081.1 GCA_027064845.1 Desulfurococcales archaeon
CTCAGTGATCTAGGGATAAAGTGATGAAGACAAGAATACTCCACACACTCCTATTCCTAACCGTTCTCCTCACCTTTTGGTATCTCTTATCCCTAACTGCTCCAAGGTACTTGTTCCCAGACCCCTACATGGTCCTCCTCGGATTCATAGATTTGATCCTCCACAAGAACCTGGTATTGAACCTCCTAGTAACCCTAGCAAGAGTCACCACTGGCTTCGTCTTGGGAGTCATAATAGGTTTCGGTCTTGGATCACTGTTCCTATATTCACGTGTAGTCCGAGACATAGTATATCCATTGATAGCCTTCATAGTAGTCATCCCAAGCTTCGCATTCATACCCCTCCTAATGATCTGGATAGGTCTCAACGATTGGCTAGTCATAATAGGCATCATAATCTGTACCTCGTTCCCACTAATCTACGCCCTAATCAGCTCACACAAGTACATAGATAAGAGACTCATAGAACTAACCATCCTACACGGCCTTAGGGGCAGGAAACTCTATTTCAAAGTAATACTACCCCTCTCAATAACCCACATAGCAACCATCCTAAGATACGAAGCCGGACACAGCTGGAGACTAGGATTCGTAACCGAATACCTAGCACTAAGCAACGGCCTAGGAGCACTAATGCTCTACGCCTATTCAACACTAAGAGTAGACCAAGTAATAGCACTAATAATAACAATAGGAACCCTAACACTAATATTCCAAAAAACAATCAACTACATAGAAAACAAAGTACTAAGAAAATGGCACCTAATATAATTTATATCCTTTCGGTAGTGTATGTACAGGATTTTTACAATTCTTTGTTTGATCACGTCTATAATATTTTCGCATTTTAAGATATCTTGTCGGATTCTCTTCTTAAAGATAGTTCTCAAGTCATATCGATTACAATAAATGATAAATAAATATGGTAATATTATTATATCAATGTACAAAGTAAAACTTTGTTATTTAGTAGTGATACGAGATGGGTCGTTCAAATACAAAATTAATCGGAGATGCAGCCGAGTTACTTGTAGGGATGATCTTAAATAAGTTGATCAAGGGAATTGATGTCATACACTTATGCGGAAGGCATAGATATGATCTCCTCATTGAGAATGTTAAAAACGTCCCTCCTCAGTATAGTAATATTATCCGTAGAGACTCATATATAGAAGTTAAGGCAAGGCACAAACCAAAACAATGGTATGGTCAAGGTATACCGCCTAAGAAGAAGAAATTTTATGAAAACAAAGATAAGGCTTTAGAGAGTGGTCGTGATTATTTGTTAGCATATCTTTTCTATGACTTTGATGTAGCCAAGGCAAAATTATGGTTTAAATTCATAATATTCAATGCCGAAATCGTAGACGATGACTGGTTCATTCAAACAAAATGGACAAAAACCAAAAAAGAAAAAGTTATACAGTTAAGCATAAAGAAGATACTATCACTAAAACCGCCTCAAGCTATAGTCTTCGAAACAGAATCACCTCCTATTTTACCATAAGAATATTTATAATGATACATATTACAAACATACAACCTGTCTTCACATAATGGAGGGAGTGTCTAAGAGAATAGCAATGAAGATCTCAAGTCACAGAGACCCGGAAATAATATAGGTTTATGTAAATTAGTATATTAGGATGTTGAGGAAGTTATCCCCAGAAAATACGGTATCGACCCAATAAGAGAAAAATACTAATACAACAATAACATGTCCAAGATGCGGAGCCGCCAACCACGAGGAAGCCAATTACTGCTGAAGATGTGCCTACCCGTTACACCAATTAGCAATACTAGAACTGGAATTTAAAATAAAAAGAAACTGAAGAGAAATTGAAACAGTTACTAGAAATCCTCAAGAATAATCCCGAAATGTTAAAAGAGTTGCAAATTCTAATAATAGCGCCTTAATCTAGAATTTGTGGTTATCTGGTGCAAGGGTAAACAAATTATATGTTCTTTCTTATTGGATGTAACTTAAGATAATGGTTTAGCGGCTACTTATTAGAAGGATAGGGTACTGCTACATGGTGTGCGGTATTGGTTTCTGTACTAGTAACAGTAATACCTGTATCTTTTCCATCAATGTATACGTGGAAGAACGGTTCATAGATCTTTGCCTTATCTTTATAATGTGGTACACCTAGATGAATTACTACTTCTCCGTCGGAGTTCGTATTTAGACAGTGTCCATTACCAGGTATCTCCGTCGTCTTATGGGTCTGGAACTTGTGTCTTAGGGTAACACAGGCATCGAGTACAGGCCAGCTATTATTTAGTACCTGTATTATGATCGTATCATAAGGAAGTATATCCGGATACTTATCGGTCAACTCTATTATATCATTATCTCGATAAGCAACAATATAGGAAATACCGCCCCAGTTCTTTAAACGATCAATAATCCGTTTCTCCATCAGTACAGCATTACTATAGCTACCTGGGTCTATAACGTAGAGCCTACCGCTAATATTCACTACAACGAAGAAGTGATCCTCTCCCGGAAAACCCGCATAATATGCCTCTACACCATACTGGTTTAGCAGATCTGTCGCTATATGAGCTACTCCACCACATCTTGAATATCCCATAACAATCCATGTGAAAAGATCCGTCGCTTGACCGATATTTTTCAATAAACAGTTATTATCGGTGTAACACCAGCGATTATGAGAAAGCAAACCCGCTACATAATTTGCTTTATCAAGCGGATCCGATAATTGACTTAATTCATAAGAAACGATTCCATAAACTGTACCACTAACAATCAATAAGGTAAATAATGGAGCGAAATATACAAAGCAATTTCCTACGGTTGCATTTATATTATTTAAAATGAGGAAATACGATATCATATAGTATATTATAATTAGAAAAACAAAAAACGCTAAAACACCGGAATCCATTATCAGTATAGATATACTAATTAACAATAGAAGAACGAGGACGGATAAAGTAATATCTAGTATTATGTTTAATGCTTTACCCACTTTGAGAAAACGAGGTATTAGCTTTTGTGTAAGGAATCTCTTTATCAGATAGTATGGAAAGGCAAACATAATACTGTATAACACTATGTCAATGACTAAAAGATGATAAAGAGTTATCGTTATTCCTTGTAATAGTAAAGAACGGATGTATATGAATAACAATAAAGAAGTTAATGCAAGAAATGATTGAAGAATTTCTTTTCCAAGACTCCATTTATAGTTTCTAGACAGTATAAGAGGGTATAGTACTATAAATACGTAAAAGAGATCATAAACTATAGACATTATATATATTAGACCAATCGTAAATCTGAGCACAAAAATAATTAAAACTATGAAGACTGCTAGTAAAGGCAGAATTCCAACTCTGTTAAATTTTAAGAAATCCCCATACATCAAGACACACCGATTTAAAATATGCCTTTTTAATATTTTGTGTATTCTAAGTTTGCCTTGTTTAGGTTTTTCTGTGTTTTCGGAGATGTAGCAATAGACATTATCTATATACTATTAATTTTTTGTTATATATTAGATGTGAGATTCTTCGTTTAGAATGGTGTATTTAATGGAAAGCGTTCTGGAGAAAATGGTTGGTTTTTTCTTGGAATTATATTATTTAGTGTTATTATATATGCCCATATTCAAACAGCATATGCTGAAAACAATTGCCAACAGGAGGGACAAAGATTTCAGGAATCCTAGATCCATAATTATACCAAATACAACTATGGGTAGAACGAACAACATCACTATTAGGAGTTGACGGACACTAAGATCACCTCTAAAGGGGAAGCTAAACAATGATTGCATCTACCAATGCCTGTCCTTAACCGCAAGAACAAGGATCTCTAGACATTAACACACCAGCATATGGAGAAGAGGCTGGGAGTGTAGTAACGGATTATAAGTAAAGCGTTATAGCTGTATAGCATAATAATAAACTAATAATGATCTATAATCTTCTGAGAGACGAAAGGATTGAGTAGAGAGACCTGAACTAAAACTAAAATTAATAGCTGCAGGGAGGACTGAAGGAATAAAAGTATAGGAGAGCAATTAAGGATGACGAGATCTATAGAGAGCTACAATTATCATATATCAATATTCTAGTGTAAGCAATAAATGTAAAGAGATTCTTCTGCAGATACTACGAAGAATAAAGTAACAAATTTTGCGAGAACACATTATTCGGATGAAGCGGTAAAAATAGATTGTCTATTCTTTCTACTCGGATGAAAACTATGACAAAAACGTGGAAATTATATGGAAAATTGTCAATGTTTGTTAAAAAGACTTCTTAAAAATACGCTGAATATTAGCTCTCTATAGGGGTTTTTGAAAAACATTAACATAGATTTATAAAACAGATAATAACGCAATACAATAAGTTATTGGGGCTTATATGGTAAAAAATGTACATAGCATAGATAGTGTATGTTCAATTATAACTGATGCATACAATGAAATCTGTAGTAAGTTGCCAAAGCTATGTCCCCGTTTAGTACCAAGTCCTCTCTGGGGGTTAAGCCTAGCGAGAATAGCTAGGATGGCGCCACAAGCAGCTCTAGCCGTATGTGATTCTTGTCCAGAAATTGTAGAGAGGATGCATCGTTGTTGGATGACTCTAGATAGGAGTGGTAAATGTGAAGTGTGTGGTGAGCCTGGAAATGAAATAGACGAGGACTGGCTATACTGCATATTCGATGAAAACGGTAATCTAGTAAGAAATATAGTAGTAAAAACCCTACATTAGAGGAGATCAAGCATTACAAAGGTATAGCTTATCTTCAAAGACTCAGACTACTATGCGGGAAATGTCACTTAGCGAAACACCAAGGCTACGCACTAGTACATGGAAGAAAGCAGGAAGCATTAAAGCATTTAGCTAAGATAAACCAATTAAGCCTAGAAGAAACCAAGAAGTATGTAGATAAGGCTTTCTCCGTACATCATGATCTGAGTAAGATACGGAATTGGTTCATAAAGATAGGAGAACTTGAAGGGCTAGAGGAAGAACTTAGAAAAAGAATCGAAGAGCTTCTAAACATCATGTATACAAAGGGATTCTCTTTATCTGAAGGATGGTTGTACTATAAATATCCGAAATACTATGAAGAGATAGAACCCCGAATAATACGTGAAGCTATGACCATTCTAACTGAAGCTTCAAAGAAATCAGGAACCACTAAAGTAGTGGATGACAAATGGATAGACAGTTTGTTAGAAATTGTTAAAGAGGAATTAGAATCAAAGGGTATACATGTACTAAGTCGTGAATTCAAGTTATTCACGAAATACCTCTTAGAAAATGAGAGACAGAAGAGACTCTTACAGAAAGTGGTCGATTATATCTCTAAGAGTAAAGCAGACCATCATACAGGTATTATTTCCCTACTACTAGATTATATAGGTTTGACAGGTAAATGGATGGTTTTCGTACCAACTAGCCTATATCCTCGAATATTCCGTTATATGCTGGATGCTTTGGAAAAGGCTAAACTAGCATATAGTGCCAAAATAACGTCCCGAAGAGAGGAGTACGGCTCAAGGGGAGAACTACCCATAATAATATATGTGCCAATATCCTTTGCTACCTACTACATAGTAGAGGTTGCTGAAGTAATGAAAAGCGTGCTAGACGAATTCTATGTAAGTAAAAAGATGTTCTTCAAGCCCAACTTATTCACCGAGAAAGGAGTATATTCAGGTAGGGCGAATCATAAGTCATACATATATGTTTACTAGAGGTCCCATACATATATTGTAAACTAATTTGTTGCATCCCCGGATACTTAATTACGAGGACGAAGTACTGGTGATGAGTATGAGACTATATCTTGATGTAGAAACCTATAGGTCGAGAAAGGAAGATGCCTTTACTGGAGAAAAGATAATAGCCATCGGTATACTGGAAGACTGGACCCCATATACTCCGGGTTCTTCAGAAATATGGGATGATGTACGTGTAAGATTACGTTACTTTACTGAATGGGAGCTTGGAGGAGAATCAAGTATAGTCTCTCAATTCTATGATTATTTAAGAAGACTTATTCAAGACTGGAAGAACGGGAAAATAGGTTTTCTCAATGTAGTGGGGTTTAATATACTTAGATACGATATTCCACTTCTTATACAGAAAGGAATAGAATATAATGCTGGAAGTCCAGCAGAACTAAATAAGCTATGGCATGATACTTTCACCATAGACTATTTTCAAACAACCCTGCCTTTCCATGACATGAGATTCAAGAAGCTGAACGTTGAGTACTTAGTTGAAAAAGCAAAAAGTAACGGTATATGTGTCCCTGAACCCTTTGGTTCTGGTGGAGATGTAAAAGATTGGTATGAAAATAGGGAGTATGATAAGATAATAAAACACTTGGAAATGGATTTAAAGATAATCCGTGTTATAGATTTAAACTATAGGCGGGTCTATGGCTTCTAGGTGGCTTCTGTAGTTACATGTAATCCTAGTTTAATTTCATATACTAGTAGCTCTTTTTCCAACTCCTTATAGTTTGGACAGTATTTTTGAACACACGTCCAGAATGCTTTGTTATGTCTTGGTTCAATTATATGACATATTTCATGATAGATAATGTAGGAAATTAGATGATTAGGCAGATATCTAGCTAATGTATTTATTGTAATAGTTCCTTTTGGACTACAACTAGCCCACCGTGTCTTCATTCTTCTTATAACTATTCTACACGGATTCATACCGAGAACCTCCTTTGTAGCTTGCTCAATAAGTTTCTCCACTAGCTCTCTGAACTCGTTTTTGCTCCTCTTTACTAGTTCAATATTTCTTGAATGTTCTAGAGCCTCGATGAACTCTGCATGTTTTTTCTCAATCCATAGCCTATGTCTCTCTATAATTCTATACGCTTCGTTTTCATCTACTCCTTCAGGTAGAGTCACCAATATTCCCCAGGGCTTAACTTCGAGCTTAGGCCTTGTGTTCTTAGAGTATTTTATCTGTATTTTCCACTTACTCCCTCTGTTCTGAATCAATTCTTTTCACCCTCTCAACCAGCAGGTCTATGAGCTTCTTTACATCTCTTGTTGAAAGACCTTCTCTACGGGCCTCACGTAGTATTGTTATAGCAATTATCCTCTCTACATCGTGAACCAGCTTAGGGTTATGGTTCCAGCCTGGCACGCTAATCTTGTCCTTTACTTTCTCCATAAGCTTCTTTGTAACCTCCATCGCGTGTCTCTGTTTAAAGTCTGCATCAACTAGTGTACGGTAAACTAGGTACTCTCTACGTCCAAAACGTAGCTTTGTCTGCTCTTCTTTCAAAGTATATATCTCTTCCCAAAGCCTCTTAGCCTCCTCATAGAGTTCTAGACTAGTCTTTAGCTTTCTCCTCCACTTCTCCAAGAGGGCCTCTATCTTATCGGCTACAGATACATAGACAGGGTCGTTGCGAGCATATAGTCTAAACCTGAATATACCCATGATAAGAGCCGAGGCTTTCTCTTCACGGCTTATGTCTTTACTTCGTATAAATTTTTCAAAGAACTTACGGTCAATGGTGATAGGAGAAAACTCTGCTTCCCTCTCCAAGACCTGGAGAGAACGACCTATAGCCTTAATTGTCTTCTTATAGTACTTCTTCGCTAATTCTTCCTCAGGACTACTACCTACAAAGTTCTTCGTGTAGAACGTGTATATGTCTGAAAGCCACCTGTACTCTTCTCGTTCCTGCCTCGTAAGCTTCGAAGCTATGAGCTCATATAATCTACGAAGTATACGATAATTCTCAAGGAATTTTCTTTCTAATTCTTTATCTTTAGCAAGATTTTCGGCTTTCTTTCTTACACGCTTAAACAATTCCTTTTCACTTTTAACACTGGGTTTTGAGCCAATAAGCTGTAGTAAGTGTTGAAGTATTGTCCTAAACCTTCTTAGAACGTCTTCAACGTCGAATACTGCTCCCTTAAGGTCTTCTCTCTCATACATAGCGAATGCTTTTTCGAGTTCATCGAATATTCCTATGAAGTCTATGACAAGTCCGTATTCCTTGACGCCATGGTAGGGTCTGTTGACTCTTGCAATAGCTTGTAGGAGCCGGTGTCCCTTTAAAGGCTTGTCGAGATACATTGTCTGGAGTATTGGGGCGTCAAAACCTGTTAGAAGCATGTCTGTAACAATGAGTATTCGGGGGTTCTCCTCGGTCCTGAAATTCTCTATAATCTTCTGAACAGCCTCCTTAGGGTCTGTTACATGGTATCTCTTCATAAGCCTTCTCTTGTACTCTTCAATCAACTCATCTTTCTCCTGGCTCTGGAAAGTCATTACGACCTCACTATACTCCGGCGGTAGATACTTGTCTAAGGCTCTCTTGTATAAGACACAAGCTCTCCTACTAGTAGCTACAACCATAGCCTTGAATCTACCGTCGACATTCTCTCGGAAATGCTTTGCTATGTATTCTGCAACTTTGTCTATTCTCTTTGGGTCTTCTAGAAACACCTTGAACTTCCATACATCAAGCTCCCTGCCTATACGTCTCTCAACTCTTCTCCTAATCTCCTCGGGTAACTCGTCAAGCTCTGACTCCAAGAATTCTTCAAGGAGTTCTCGATTAAGCCTATAGTCGAAGGGTCCAGGCTGATAGGCTATCCTTACTGTGTACCCGTCTCTTATTGAGTCAAGTATGAAATACTTGTCAAGATATAGCTCGTTGGGCGGACTGAACTTTGCGAAGGTATTCTTTAATGGGTTCTTTCTGGGTACTGGGGTGCCTGTGAATGCAAAGTAGTTGGCTTTCCTTAGTAGCTTCATCATCTGTTCTGCTAATACTCCATATTGTGTCCTATGTGCTTCATCTACTAGTACAATAATATCCTCTCTATCCATGACTGTACCTGGTCTAGACTTGGCTATGGCTTCGAGGAGTTTTTCAAGCTCCTCAAACTCCTTTGGTAGAAACTTCTGTACAGTAACTACAAACACTCCGGGCTCCCCACGATAATCGTTATAGCTTAAAACCTGTCGGAGCCGGGCGATACTATCAATGAGCTTTGGCTTAACCTCCGGGCCTAGGTCTAGTTTAGTGAGGTTCTCGTAGTATAGCTGGTTCTGAAGCTCTACTCGGTCAACAATGAAGAATATCATCGGGTTCTCCAGCATCCAGTAGAGCTTCATAGCGGCGAAAATCATTGTCAAAGTCTTGCCACTACCCTGCCAGTGCCAGATAAGACCACGGTCAACATTAGTCTCTCCTTTGAGTCTCTTTAGGACACGTTCGACAATCTTGTTGGCAGCCCTATACTGCATGTACCTAGCAATAACCTTGGTTTCCCTACCCTCCTCCATCCTGAAATACGTATAGAACCTCAAGATATCAAGGAGTCTGTCAGGCCGAAGCATTTTAATAACCGAGTCTATAGAGTCTAAGCCCTCCTCTCTCCATTCATACGAGGGGACCGCATCAGCCTTTGCCCAAGGCACGATAGGGAAGTACCGAGCAACAGCCTCAACAGCCACACCAATCTGAACATACTTATACAGCTCAGGTACATCCCGCTCATATCGCTTAATCTGCAGGAAAGCATCACGCCAAGAAACACCAGGGTCAGTAGGACTCTTAACCTCAATATTTACCAGAGGAATACCGTTAACATAGAGAACTATATCATTCCTAATCTCACGGACACCAACATGAGTAACTTGCCTAGAAACAATAAACTCGTTCTTATCAGGATTACTGTAGTCTAGTAGCTTAAGCCTAGCGGAGGTACGTGTCTCACTAAGCTTAACAGGCACACCAAACTTAAGATACTCAAGAACCTCACGAGCACCCTTAGGCCCATAGCTACGGCCCTCAAGAAGTGAGATGGCTTCAGAAACATCCTCCTCAGAAACACCAGAGTTAAACTCACGAATCTTATGCCTCAAAACACCATAAAGAAGAGGCTTATCCAGCCCCTCCCGCTCTAGACTCGATGAATCAACATATCTCCAACCACGCTTAACAAGCTCATCAACAATATAATCCTCAAGACCCCTCTCCCTAACCATCAAGAGTCACCGAGAAGAAGTAGTAAAAACATCTTGTCTAACAACCTTAACTCTAATTCGACCCGTCAATAACAGGTTCATCAAACCCTTCTTAAGACGTTTAAGCTTCTCCTTACGTTTCTTTTCGAGCTCAATCCATCTATCTATACTTATTAATATATTTACAATCTCTTGTTGTTCTTCAATGGGTGGTAGTGGAAATTCATAGATAAGAATGTCTTTGGGATTCACTCTTGGATGATTGGTTCCTTTCATTCTAGCGGTTGCATAAATTACAAATCGCTTATGCCTAAGCACATAGGCAAGATACTCTCGCAATATCAACGTTGTATTAGGTAGGATAGGGAGAATGTCAGTACTACATATACCGTCTCGAGGTGGTAATGCGACCTTGTTTAGATAGGGTCGTAGTTTACCATAAAGTACATGTTTGGTTGTGAAAATATATTTTGTACTTTTAATTTCAGCACCATCTGTTAACATTTCTTTGGATTTCAATATTCGCCCACTATCACTTTCGATATCCTCTAAACCTATATAATAGTACTTCACACCAGGTTTAGGAATTATTGAATGTGTTTCTATTTTTGCAACGTCTTTTAACTTTACTACTTTCCATTCTTTTGGTATTTTTCCTATTGATGTTTGTTTGTATTTTTTGTGTCCTATTCCCTTTGTTAGTAGTTCTTGCATTAGGGCTTTCTTGAGTCTCTCAAGCCTCTCTATGAGCTTCTCGGTCTTCTCAATAGCCCGGTCAACCGTGGAGAGAACCTCAGCAATACCCCACTGCTCCGATAAAGGAGGAAGAGGGATTAGCAAGTTTTCTAAGGCGTTTTTTGGTACCCGTCTTCTACCTGTAGTGCCTGTCATCTTCCATTCAAGAAGTTTACGATACCTACGCCATTTCAGTAGGTAAAATAGAAATAGTCTTTCGATATTGATGGGAGTAATTGGATATACTTCAGTTGTAACTAAAGCTATACCATGTGGCACGTCATCTGGAACAATTCCTTGTTTACCATTCTCAAAGCTAGGCGTGATTTTTGCTAAAAGAATGTCACCTGCTTTAGCAGTAATATAACTCTTGATTTCATTAATAGGCATTAAAACGTATTTTGTATAAATACCGTCATCGGGAATAAGTTCCATGGGTATCCTTGCAACCTTCCCTTCTAGATTAGCTATATTTACTTTGGATTCGTTTATTTTTGCAACATTTCTTAATTTAGTTATACTCCATTCTTTTGGTATTTTTCCTATTAGTGTTTCCTGGAATTCTGTTTCCTTGTAGAATCCTATTATCACATATTTCAGCTTGGTTGCCAGTTGTTTTGTGGTTGCGTATTTTACTTGTTTTAGGTATTCGTCCAGCGTCCTTATCGGCATTACGATGTCACCTCTTATTTGCTTGTATTACTTGGTGTATGTATTGTAGTGCTTTGGCTCTGGCTTCTTCTGCTTGCTTCTGTATCTCTAGTAGTTCTTGGAGTTCTTTTTCTAGGTCTATTTGTTCTGTTTCTAAGGGCGGTGTTACGTAGAGGGTTACGTTTAGGTTGTAGTCGTTCTCTCTTACCTCTCTGATGTCCGCTACTCTAGCGAAGCCCTCTATGTCTTTGAACTCGTGGTATGTTTTGGCTATTTTTTCAATGTGTTGTTTTCCTAGTCTGTTGAGTCTTCTTATCTCTGGGTGTGGTTCGTATTCGTTGCTTGCGTTTATGAACAGTATCTTGCCTTTTCGTTCATGTGGTTTGTTTTTGTTGAATATGATTATGACTCCTGGTGCTTGTGTATTGTAGAATAGTTTTTCTGGTAGTAGTATGACTGCTTCTACTAGGTCTGTTTCTACTATTTTGCTTCTTATGGTTTTCTCTTTGCCTCCTCTGAATAGTGCTCCGCTGTCTATTACTATTCCTACTCTGCCTGTTGGCTTTGCTGCTGCTAGCATGAGTTGTATCCATGCCCAGTCAGCTGTTGTTGTCGGTGTGTATCCGTACCTGTATATTAGGCGGTATTTTTCGTTTTTCTTTAATACTTGTTCGTTGTAGCCGTCCTGGTTCCATGGTGGGTTGGCTATTACTATGTCCCATTCTCCTAAGCCAAACTTGGGGTATAGAAGTGAGTCTCCAACTTCTATTTTGTGGTTATGTATGTTGTGTATGTACATGTTCATTTTAGCTAGTGCTGCTGTCTTTGCATTGGCTTCTTGGCCGAAGAGGAAGAGTTTATCGGCTTCTTCTCTTCCATGTTTTTCTTCAACGTATTTGTAGCTTATTATTAGCATGCCACCGCTTCCAGCTGCTGGGTCTAGTATCTTGTAGCCGGGCTTAGGGTCTAGTATTTCTACTAGTAGTCTGATTACCTCTCTTGGTGTATAGACTTCGCCTTCCTTGGCTTTCTCTGGAGCGAACATCATTAGAAGCCACTCGTAGGCATCGCCGAGTATGTCTGGTGGGGTATCTATGAGGGGGACTGAGTCGAAGAGCTCTACTAGTTGGCGGAGGATCTCACTGTTTTCTCTACTGGAGGCGAATATGTGAAAATCAAAGTTATCAAATATTGGGCGTAGCTCTGGGTTTAGTTCGCCCAGCTTCTTTAGTGCTTGTGAGAAGTATACGTGGAGTTCTCCCTTGTGCTTAACTATGTTGTCCCAGAGGTATTCTTCAGGTATTTTGAATTGGTGAAAGTATTCTTCTTTGGCTAACTCCTTGGCTTCTTCCGAGCTATATCCTTCTTCTATTAGTTCCTTGTATGTTTTCTGGAATTCTAGTTTCCATTGATCACTTATCTTTTTGTAAAACAAGAGGACCAATATGAATGAGTAGTCTACACGTGTTCTAATAAGATCTGCGGCTTTCTTAAGAATAGACTCAAGATCACCTCTAGTAACGGGGATTGGGCGTAGAGAATATATTTTCTTCTTAGGATTATCAGGATCCGTAGCAACAACTACAAGGTTATGGCGTCTAAGAGTGCTCAATAATGTAATTACACTATCAACAGGACGTTCAAGAACCTTCGAAGCATCCTCAACAGTAAAAGGTTTTTCACCAAAATAAGCACGTAAACGAATATATTCATTAATCATCCAAGAAGGAATACTATTAGTCACCTAACTCTCACCAATTTTTAGTTAGGTAAAATAATATATTAATCTCGTTAATTACTGGATTACTGGAGTATTATTTCATTATATAATCGATTACTTTTTCTAGTATTACCAAATACTAAAGAGTAATAAGGTGGTGTTATGCTGGATTTATCGCGTGATATTAGAAGAGGCTTTTTGACAATTCTATTCATTGTTATCCTAGAAGGTTTTTTGATTTATTTATTAACACGGATAAGTTGAATTTTATTTTATCAATGTATTTGGGGAAATAAATTGTTCGTATTAAATGCGTTTAAAATGAAGAAAAAGTTACATCAATTGAAGATCAAATACAGTATATATAGAATTAGCAATTTTAAACTCGTTGGAGAAGAAAGATACAGGGTCTTAAATGATCTTGCTAGGAAGATTAGTAATAAATATCGTTGTTTATCAATACGCTATACCCAATCCGAAGATTTTAATGGTATAATCGTATTTGGCAATTGCGATCTCGGCGAGAGATTTACTGTAAATGGTTATGAGTTTATTCTTGCGCGTCAAGATGAAGAATTCAACATACTTCGTTCTAGGATAAAAAGCTACTTCTATGAAATTTTGAGAGCGAAACTTGAATATCATGGATTCTGGGCTTCTGCATATAATAAGTATTATAGGTTTAGCGAAGATGATATCATAGATAGGAAGTTTAGAATATTCCGTGGATTCTTCTTTAGATTCGAAATATTAAATGATGGAACAGTGCTCCTAGTACTAGATCCTCTTACAAGGATTGTAAGCTATGATACGGTATATGAATTAGCTTCGCAGTGGGGATATGCAAAGGCTATGAATACTCTAAAAGGTAGATACGTTGTTGCTCTTGTCATTAGAAAAAAGAATCTAAGCAGAACATTACTCAAAATACATGCGTTCAGACCAGATCTCAGAGCTGGTATTGATAAATTAATTGAGATAAACGGCAGAAAATATACAATAAAAGAATATTACTCCGATTATCTAGGATTACCTAAAGTTGCAAACCTTATACCCGATGATGCGCCAATTATTGTGGCTAAACCGCTCGGTTCAAACAAGATACTATACTTAGCATCATCTATGGCTTATCTCAACTACAGAACTAATGAGATCTCTCCTGAATATGTTAAAAAGGTTGAAAAGAAAGTATTTCTAGAACCAGATCAGCGTCTCATCTTGACAAAAAGTTTTATGAACTCTATAAATCCGCTCAACTATCCATATAATGAACTTATAGGTAAATTCGAATTTGAGGAAGAACCATTAATGCTTAGCGATGAGAAGGCTGGTGTATTTAATCCGCCTATGCTTAAATTTGGAAAGGATTCTAGAACAGTGGATCTAGAGCACTATACTAAATTCTTTAAGAAAAGTCTGCGTGAATTAGGTGTTGCAAAGGGGATCAGCATCCCAATAGATAGCAGACTAGCCGTTGTCTACCCTGAGAATTATATTACGGATAATGAGGCTAAATCTTTCTACAAAGATATAGTCATAGTATCAAAAAAGGTATTCGGAGTAACCTTACCCCGAAAACCGTATCTATGGGGATATAGGGATAATCCACAGCCTGTTGTAAATAATTATTACAGATTTAAGGACGATATACTGGCTGTTATAGCTATACTCAGAACGGACAATGATGAACTCTATGTATTCTATAAAAACTTATTTAAGGATAGAGTTTCACAGATGGCAACCGTAAAGCTAGTAAGACTAAAGGAGCAACTACCCAGAGAGGAGCTTCATAAGTATAGAAATGCTGTTGTTAATCTTGTTTCCGGACTTTTAGGGAAACTCGGTTTAAGACCGTGGCTTCTAGGAGATAGGCTTAAAGCCGATGCATATATAGGTATAGATCTAATGCCCGGAGAAGTTGCGGTGATAACGCTCATGAATAGCTATGGAAACTATATTGGTGAAATATGGGTGGCTCAGCGGGGTTCGAAGATCAGTGCTAGCGACATGTACAATTCCCTTTATCAGCTTGTTGTTAGTCATCTTGAAAGTCTGGATTCTAAGGATAAGTTTTCCTTGGTTGTTATGAAGGATGGCGATGTATATGATGATGAGCTTGAAGGAATAAAGAAATTTGTTAAATCTCTATCAAGCATACGCAAAGTAGTTAAGTACACTGTATTATCTGTAAAGAAGTCAGTCCCTTACCGCATCTATAGATATGATGACGGCAATCTATTTTACCCATATATTGGATCTTATGCTATACTGGGAGAAGAGTACGGTATTTTAGCTTCTTCAGGATATCCATTGATTAAGAAGAGGCTGGCTAAACCGCTTTTAATAGAAGTTGTAGAAGCTGAACCAAAAGAATGGTATGGGATCCACGATGCATTATATGAATCTTATATGCTTAGCTTTATGCACTGGTCAACGCTGACGCATAAGACCAAGTATCCAGCACCTATAAAATATGCAGATGACCTCTCGTCACTTCTTTCTCAAGGTATTAGGCTTACTGGTCTTCCGCTATAGCTTTAATGATCTTTTTCTGAACCGGATCCTCCCTTCTCTTATCTGATAAAGACAGAGCCAGAACCAGGTGTAGAGGTTCTCCTACTATATTTTCGTCTTTATCTATTTTCTCTCTTAGTTCAATTATTTTATCTATATAGTTCAAAAAGACCGGTTTTCCTGTGATCTCAGTGAAAATCTCTTTTAGCTTATTAAGAATATCAGCCGAAAATGGATAGCCAAGTTTTTCTGCAAGATCACCTCCCCTGTACAAAGACCATAAAGTATATATCCTCTCCGTTAGTTTCCTTATTTCCCTTATGCTCTGTAGGTATTCCAGCTGGAGATATATTCTTGAATCCAGAGATGGATGTGTCGTTGTAGGTATTGACGATTCACTGTTGAATACTTCAATAATAAATGCATAAGTATATGCTGGTCCTCCTAAAGCAACACCGTAAAGATCGGATATGAATTCAGTAAGCCAATGTTGCTCCCAGACACTAAGTAATCTACTAGTCTTTTCCTTATACCCTCTAGGCTTTTGTTGTTTTATTAATGGCTGGATCTCTTCCCTAAATTTAATGATATATTCATCCCTCCTCTTATTAAATAACAAGTGTCCAAGCTCATGGAAGAGGAGGCTCCATTTCCATGGTTTAAACAGGTCATAAGATGGTATGCAGAGTATTATAACATTATGTTTTTCCAATATATTAATCTCTAAATAACCGTATTCGACGAGAACGTAAAGATTAATATTTGAAATATCCTTTAAATACTGCTTAGCATTGTTGATTAATTTTTCTAGAGCTGTTAAAGGTTCTCGGTATATATCGTTGTTAAATAGATAGGTGTAGGTAGTAATAATATTTATCAGCTGACTCAATACTATCGCTCGATATTTAACAGTATAGATAATACGTGATAACTCTGTATAGAATCTGTCGTTTTTCTCTCTATTTTCTTGAAGTAACTCCTTGATCCATTCTATATCATTAATACCTTTCTCGACTTCGTTCTCAATAGCTATTATCAACTTCTTCAGCTTAGTATATTTGCGCATATTAGTTGTATACTTTTTTATTATATTATATATGGATCTAACCTCGTGTACTTCCTCGAATAAGAGTATAGACAATGACGATACCCCCTATAGGGATTAGAAAGCATATATTCCGCTCGCTAATTCGCTAACTTTTCTGCTCAATAAATCAGATAATTTTTGAAGAACATCTTCTAGTTCAGCTACATCTTTATCACGTAGTATATCTGTATCAAAGGACTTATGCTCTAATGCTCTAACAAGCTTCTTAAGTCCTTGAATAGCTCTGCTTAGATGCTTTCTTATCCTCTCTACATCAGTGTCTCCATAAGCTTCAATGATTATTTCAACTGCTTCTGTTTCCGGACTTTTACCCTCCCGGTACATGTCTAGTTCTTCGAGAAATATTCTCAATACGTATTCGCAACTTTTGAAATTGCGTATTAGCGTTTTAGTATCGATAGGTGCTCTAGTAAGCCTTGACTTGATTATATGGAGTGATATTAAAGCTTTTGATATAATACTAGCTATTTCCGACATATCCCAGAGCTCTACTAATCTTTCCCAATTACTTCTTGAGATAGACATTGAGGATCATCTACTGTAAATAAGCATATAACATATTCATTATTATTTATTTATCTTGGCCTCATAAATACGTATCTAATCCCTTTTTAAAATCCATTCTGAGCGTAATATAGTTAGACAGCATCACATAAATTATTTATCACTATCCCCTAAGATGATTTCCGATCAGGATTGTGTTAGTTTGCAATTCATCTCAAGCGCATATCTCTCAATTAAAGTAGTGTTCATTAGATCTGTTGGTACTGAAACTTATCATCCAGTCTTTCTTGTTTTATCGTTTTAGCGATCGATTTTAAAATTAATATACTTATTCGTTTGATATCTTATAGATCTTAATTGTTAGGAGTACATTTATGAATTCTTCAGAAAGTTTATTGTTTATAATACAGAGAATGATGATAGGGATTCCTTAAGATTTATAATAACTATGAGTATTCTACTCAGTTATATCGACTTGGGTATCAGCAGGAAATAATATATTTTTCTTTTAAAAGTCATAACATAAACATATTTGAATTAAGTAATTAATAGTTTTATTAATATTAACATATTTGAGGGAATGAAAATGCCTATTGAATTCAAGATCAAGTATGATAGATACGCTGATGCTCTCTATATTAGGTTCAAAGATGGTAAAGTTGTTGAGTCTGATGAAATAGCTCCAGGGATAATTGTTGATCTTGATGAAAATAATGAAATCATTGGGGTAGAAATTCTCTGGGCTTCCAAGCGAAAACTTGATCTAACAAAACTTCTCCTTGAAGGACCTGAAGCATTGGTAGCTACGACGTGAATATAATTTATACAACGCATGCCCTTGGGAGAATACAGTAGAGAGGTATAGATAAGAACCTTATGACAAGTACCTTAAGGTTGTTGTAGGATTGAATGCTATATTAATGTTCCTTGTATTGGCTTCTACGCGTTTACTTTTTCCCTATTCTTCGGAATGCCTTATTGATATACATATTATTGGGAATCTTGTTTGTCGTTGTATTGCTTGTTTTAAGAAGGAATTATTCTCAAACTAATAACTTCATATTTTCAAAAGAAATGATAAAAATAGTTTGAAATGATTAGTATGAAAACTAATGATTTATGTGATATAGAGACATTATTCCTTCTATATTGAGAAAATCATATAATCTCCACAGATAATAAAAAGCCGTTTGCCTATATTTAAAGACCCAGCGTATATTACTATATTGAAATAATTCATTAGGACCTTTTACATTATAGTCTTTAGGGAGAGATTGTTGACAGAGATCGGTAATAGAATTATTATTGACCCTAGAATTATGGGAGGTAAGCCTATAATAAAGGGGACTA
>JAMOPC010000082.1 GCA_027064845.1 Desulfurococcales archaeon
GGATGCGGTCTATTTATTTTTCTCCAAGTTTCATGTTTTACTGTATCTATTTTAACAGACACTATGTCAAAAAACATTAGATCATCTATAACGTCTTGTCTAGTTAGAAGAGATGAATTCGTGAAAATCGCTAATGGTAGATTCAATTCCTTCTTTAATAGCTCAGCCTCTCTGCCTAAGTTAATATCAAGTGTAGGTTCACCATTAGGTACGAAAGACACAACATCAGGTTTCTTCTTATTTGCTTCAACAATAACTTGTTGAACAAGCTCATCAACATCATAAAACTTCATTCTATCAATAACCAGTCTCGTCGTTCTTCCTGCCTGACAATAAATACATGAATAGCTACAATACTTATCATATACATTGTTTACTCCCAAGCTATAACCAAGTCTCCTAGAAGGTACTGGTCCAAAAACAATTTTCCTCATTAACTCTCGCTCTCCCCCAATCTTGGTGATAAATGTATTATGTAATATCTTAATTAAGCTATTATCAAGAATATACTTATCGAGCAAAATGATGAACGACTTCGGTACAGAGCATCCCTACCATGCGATGAAGAACCGTGTGAGGACTGAGAAGTAAGCATTCGGAACCCTTTCCTTACTATTTTGTAATAATAATGATTTATTTTTCATAAAATAGGTAGCATTTTTGAAAGGGGTCAGCGCCCCTTCATAAGAGGGTGTATATCTAGGAGAACCGGGGAGTTTCCCCGAATTACTACTCTTCTTGAAGGGGTCCCAACCCTCGCAAGGGCGCCCAGGTCATGAGAGGGGCGCTCGCGGTCTTGGGATCGGAGAGTATCTGAGGAAAACCCCCCGGTTCTCATTGCAACCTGTCTTCATGAAAAGGAGTCCCGGAGCCCCTCTCATGTAGGTGATATTTTCGGGAACTCCCCGGTTTCCGTATAGTTTTGTTTTTTAGAAGGGGTTATCGGACCTTTTCATGACAGTATTTTTCTGGGTGAGAACTGGGGAGTTTCAGGTATAGTTGGCTGTATTACCTATGATCAATACCCCCGTAGGAGATTGAGTTGATGTATTTAAGAGGTGTGTTGGAGTGTTTCCTATAGTGTAGTAGGTTGTTGTTATTTTGTTTATTATCCTCCTGCGGAAGGTGGGAATATTGATATTTCGTCTCCTTCTTTTAGGAGTGTTTTGTATCCGTTTAAGAATTCTATTCTTCTACCATTGATCATTATTATTGCTGGTATTCCTTTCTCTTCGTATTCTTTTAGTGCTTTCTTTAGTTCGGGTATTTTGTTTATTACTTCTTCTAGTGTTGGTTGTTGTTTGAATTCAAGGATCTTTTGCTTCCACCCTAGTTTTTCTATTAGTGTTGTATATATGTGTATCTTTATTTTGTATGTCACGTTATCATCCTATATACTATTGTGGTTAGAGGGGGCATCTAACCATATCTCTCGAATATGGGCAATGAGCACATGTCGGTGAATTGCCCCAACAGTCTACAGTATTGTCAAGTGTTAGTGTACAATACTCTTGTAGGGGGCAGTCTAGGCATGAGGGGTAGTCCATGTAGTGTGTTTTGAATCTAAATAACACCATTTTGTTAAGCCATATGTTTTTCAAAGATTCTTTCTTTAAGTCACCAAGTATTACTGGTTTAATTTCTCGCTCAATGCCATTAATTACGTTTCTCCAATTATATGCATAATATATACAAGGAGTCACTAGTCCATCCGATCTTATGAATAGAGCTTGTGCCCTAGCAAATGGACAGGTTCTTTCACTATATGTAAGGTTAAAATTAGGGAGATTAACATCAATACCTGTATCGATACTTATTCTGGCTATATCCAGTTTTATTCTTTCAACTTCTTCAACACATTTCTTATCCATATAGCATGCCAGGTTGTTTTCGATTTCTTTCGTTAATGGTATAATGTTTGAAACTGTAAGCTTATAGGCACCGACTTTCTTAGCTAATTTGATCATGCTTAATAAGTTTTTATAATTGTATTTATTTATAGTGAATTGTATACTTATCCTTGGATATCCATGTGCTTCTTTGATCTTTCTTTCTTTAAGTTTAAGAAGTGTTTTTAACAACTTGCCTAGATCCCCTCCTATCCTTATAAGTCTATAGATATCCTCATGGGGAGCATCAATACTAACTGCTATTTCGTTTAATTCTATCTCATAGAAGAAATCAACGTATTTATCTAGGAAGTATCCATTGGTATTTAGGAGGATTTCGAATCCCAGTTTTTTTGCTTTTTTAACTATGTCTGTTATGTTTGGATTAAGTAGTGGTTCTCCCCAGCCTGAGAAGCTTATCTTTTTGACTCCTATTTTCTTTGCTTCTTCTAGTATTTTGAATGCGAGCGATTTATCCATGTGTCTGTATTCCTTATCGATCCATCTTCTTCTGAAACAGTATATGCAGTCATAATTGCAATAAGTAGAGAGTTCTATCATGAGTTCTCTTGGCGGAGATTCTGGATTAATTGATATTAGCCAATAATAGTCCTTGAAACTTGCTCTAGGATTGTTTTTTATCATATTAAATACATCTCCTTAACGTTGTTATGATTTTCTTTTTACATATATAAGCGAGTAGAAATATATGAACTTTATTTTTATGTATTAGGAAGATATATAGTATTAATTGGTTAAAAATATAGGTGGGGGGATAGTAGTCTTGCTAGGAGGCTATATGGGTAGAGTTCTCAGAGTTAATTTATGGTCTCAGAAGGTTCGTATCGAGGAGTTGCCTTCTGAGACTGTGTTAAGGAGCTGGATTGGTGGTAGGGGTCTAGGAGTATATCTAGCTTTGAAGGAAATAGATCCTAAAGCTGATCCCCTAGGACCTAGGAACAAACTATTCATTATGACAGGACCCGTAACAGGAGTTGCAGGTATTCCCGAATCTGGTAGATGGTGTAGTGTAACAAAATCGCCACTTACAGATACAATACATGATAGTCAAAGTGGTGGAAAATTCGGTCCTGAATTAAAGTTTGCTGGTTTTGACATCATAATAATTGAGGATGTTAGTGAAAAACCAGTGTATTTGTGGATCCATGATGGTAAGGCTGAGTTAAGAGATGCTTCTCATCTCTGGGGTAAGGATGTTTGGAGCACAACTGATATTATTCAAGAAGAATTAGCTGCAGAAGTTGGTAAGGATGAGGCAAAGGAGATCAAGGTTGCTACAATAGGGCCTGCGGGAGAGAATCTTGTCAGATTCGCTGCGATAATGAATGATAAGAGCAGAGCGGCTGGAAGAGGTGGTCACGGAGCAGTTATGGGTAGTAAGAAGCTCAAGGCAATTGCTGTTAGAGGGCATATGAAGCCCTCGGTAGCTGATCCTGATAGGCTTAGAGAGGTCGTTAAAGAAACAGCGACAAAGCATAGAAAGAACCCTGTTACGTCTGAGGGATTACCGAAGCTTGGGACAGCTATATTGGTAAACATTATTAATAAAGCTGGTATGTTTCCAACAAGAAACTTCAAAACAGGAGTATTTGAGGGGGCAGAGAAGATTAGTGGTGAAACCCTAGCAGAGAAATACCTTGATAAGAAAAAGAGCCTAGAGGAATCCTGTTGGGGCTGTATGATCACATGTGCAAGATACAGTAAGGTAACAAAGT
>JAMOPC010000083.1 GCA_027064845.1 Desulfurococcales archaeon
AATAGCTCACTTTATTAGTATTCATTATTTCCTTTATTTGGAACTTAAGTGTTCTTGGGACAATTTCGTAGAGTGTTTCTAAGTCGCCTATTTCCTCAGTAGTAGTTAAGCTACTCCATATATACAGCGGTTTTCCTTTTCCTGAAGTAAGGATTGATGATGCTACTATTATTGTGTTATATATGTCAAAAAACAACTTATAGGCATCAAATACCTTTCTAGATTTCTTGCCAGTATAGCGATATATGTTGTTAAGTTTCTCGTATTCATACTTAGAGACATAGTTGCTTATAATGTCAATACTAATGGTTTTTCCATAGATCTTTTCATAAACATAGGAGCCCATGGGTTTGTCTATGATAGTTTTTATCGCTTGATCGAGGGTTTTAGCTGATAGAATGTTTTCAAAATCTTTCTTAGTAAGAAAGCTGGTGATTGCTGTTTTCATATATGCAGTACTATAATAACTCATCTATACTATCCCCATAGCATCTTAGATATTACTGGTAAGAACACTGATTTTGCTCTTTCAAACCTTGTATTATAGGAATTATCGACTTTTTCGCCAGCTCTAGTACCTATGATTAAGCCTCCCGCTATTAGATTATTTTCTCTTATTTCAGCACCGATGTTGTTTTCGATCAATAATTTATTGATTATCTCTTTATCTTTCTCATTAACCTCTACATAATCTGGTTTCTCAATAAATTCTAGGCTTTCTAGCAATAAGTTTTTCAAAGAAGTCTCAATATCAAGATTCTTTCTATCAATAATGTCTTGCCATGCTTCCTCGAATACTTTTCTTATGATTTCATATTTAGCCTCACTGATCATTAGACGTGATTTTCTTCTAGCGTCAGAAACTATTATTTGTGCATTAATTCTAGCTTCCTCTAGTATTTTCTCTCTCGTCTCTTCTGCTTTTTTCTCATATTCTTTCTCTGCTTCCCTTATGATCTCTTCTGCTTTTTTCTCTGCATCACGTATTATCTCTTCTGCTTTCTTCCTTGCATCTTCCATTAATTTTTCTCTGAGATCATTAATTGTTGACATTTTTCTTGATCCCTCAGCTGATCAGAGATAATCCCATTAATGCGAATACCATGCCGAGAATTCCTATCAGCTCTACATAGACTGCTAGGATCATTGCGTTAAATGTTATCTTACCTTTAGTCCTGGGTAGCTCTGCAATACCTGATGCACATATAACTCCTTGAAACCATGCTGATACCCACTCAGCAGCACCAGCTGCCATGCCCAGGCCAAGTATCGCTAACGCTTTTGCCATAGTAATGTCTGTTAAGCTATTCACGTATGATATGAATTGTATCAAGACTATTAGTCCATAGAAAGTTTGTGTCATTGGTAGAGATACTAATATGAACACATTTCTAAATTGCTTAGGGTCTTCTGCCAATGCAGCTGTTCCAGCAGATCCAGCTTTCCCGATTCCGATGCTCGAACCTACAAGTCCTCCTAATAATGCCATAGCTGCACCTGCATATGCTATGCCCATTGCTACGGGGTCAACCATGATTATTCACCCGTTGTCCATGCATTGTAAATTATCTTAAACACATCTATTCAATAACAAAACGCTTCCTTAAAACTATTTTGAAAGGAGTAAATAAGTATCCTGTACCTTCATAGAATTTACTCAAAAACTCGACAAAACACAATCTTAGAGAGTGAATGAAGCTTCCAAGAGCTGATAACGCTGTATTAACTATATGTCCAAAAGCAAGTATTACAGCTGCTAAAACGCCTCCGACAACAACGCCTACTATGCCGGGAAGCGTTGATGATAAACCATTAAAAGCAATACTTGCAATAGCATTAAAACTAACCGCTAAATATACAGTTGCCAGTCCTACACCTGCTAATCTGCTATAACTTAAAACATCTCCAAGTAATCCCGTTAACCCAAATAACCACATCAATAGCCCGAGACCACCCATGTTCTTAACCGTACCTATAATTAAGATAATGATACCAGCAAATGCGCCATATAAGAACATGTTATAATAATACTCAGGGATCCCTGGTATTGGTGTATGCAGCATTTTATACAATATGTATGGTATCCCAAATATTTCTGTTACAAATATACCGATCTCCGACAATATGTCTCCTGTATTTCTGTGCTTAATAGCTTTTATCAATGTTAATATGTGAGCAATATTAACATGAACTAAACCTATCAATATAGCCAAGACTAAGAAGCTCAACGGATTACTGAATACAGTTGTAAAACTATATCTTATACCGATTAAGGAAAGGGTATTACCCAAAAATGTGCCGCTCAATAAACCAAATATAAATCCGACAATACTAGAAGTTATAATAGCTTTCTTAAAGAATATATAATCCTTATCACGAGGATCAATAACGAACTTGTCGAGCAGGAAGAGTGCAGCTAAAATAATCGCTATAGCGTAACCCATGTCTCCAAGCATTATACCATAAAATAATGCAAAACTATAGGATATAATAGGGGTTGGATCCCATTCCCAATATCTAGGTGCTCCAATAAATTTAACGATCGGTTCAAACCATCTAATAACAGGCGGATTATTCATTAAAGTAGGCGGTTCATCAACACCATATACTGGTTCTTTTAATTCAATATAAGATGGTATACTAGCTTTATTCAATGATATCCTTACGTCTTCTACGGCATTATATGGAACCCAGCCAATTATGAGGGATAAATGTTTGGAAGAAAATGATTTAAATAAAGTCTCGAGTTCACTATACTTGTTCTCTAAAAACAATAAGTATTTAGACAAGTACTCAATGTTGTTTTCCACGAGTTCCTTAACTTTGTTCCTTAATTCTTCTAAACGATGCTTTGTTTTATCTATTTCCTTATCCAAATAATTCGTTAATTCACCAACAGTTTTCATTGTGGATAAATAATCCGTTATATCGATATATTTTAACCCACATGCGTTAATCATTTGAAGAATTTCGTGAAGCGGAAAACTAGTTAGAAAACTTGTTATAAACATATTCTCAATGGTATATTCTCTTATGATCTTTATATCTATGTTCTTTTCCCTACATAACCTTGTAAATGCATCTTTTTGATCAAAACTACCATATATAGTGACTACTATGAAATACTTCCCTCTATAGAATATATTATCCAATGGAACACTAGGTTCAAAGAAACCAAGAACATTATATAAGTTCTTTATCTTTTCTAGTTTCTTCTCTTCTTCGCTTATGTTTCTAAGTAGCTCTTGAAGCCTCATATAGAGGTTATTGACTTCTTTGCTTATTTCCTCGAGAGATAAACTTTCTAATTCAGATAAAGTTAGAGAAACATCAACGACTTTTCCCTTAGCACTCTCCAAGATCTTGTTGATCTTACTAATGGTATCTTCTACTTTTTCAAATAACTTCTTATATTCTCTTAGCCCCTCGCCAGCTTTTTCTATATGTAGTACACCCTTCCTCTGGAGAAGTGCTATTGTTTTGTCAACGTACCATTTAGGGACAATAATCTTAGCCTTAAACATCTTAACTGGTTTATTAACAATAATGGGAGGCATTACTCTATCCCTGTTACATATTTTATGATTTCTCTCTTTGCATGTTCCAATTTCTCAGTTGGGATAT
>JAMOPC010000084.1 GCA_027064845.1 Desulfurococcales archaeon
AGTTATGTAATAATCTAATGATGTCTCGTAAGTAAGCCAAAATTATAACTTACATGAACGATATAAAGTGTTGAAGAGACTTATTATTGGTGATGATTAGTGGGAGGTATATTTGGCATAATTTGTAGGGGTACTGTTCCTAAGGGAGCATTATTAGAGGGCTTGAAGAGGCTCCTATACAGAGGATATGATGGAGCGGGATATGCTTATCTTGATAAAGATGGTAAATTAATAATTAAGAAGGCTCCTGGTCATTTAGAAGAAGTCGCTAAGAAAATAGACTTTATAAATATACCTTCGGACATTGTCTTGGGACATACAAGATATGCTAGTCGTGGATGGCCTGTTATCGAGAACACTCATCCCCTAAGTGATTGTAAGAACAAGGTCGCAGTTGTAGGAGATGGTTTTATTGAGAACTATGAAGAGGTGAAGAAGGAACTCAGTATGAGAGGACACGTATTTACATCTAGGACGGATATGGAGATATATGCTCATATTATAGAAGAAGCCATTGACCAAGGAGCTGAAAATGTAACAACACAGCTTATAAAGTATTCACGTATGCTTAATGGGGCTTTTGCAATAGCATCTCTTGTTAGCGGAGTAAAGAAACTTTACGTTGTCCATAAAGGACAGCCCCTTGTTATCGGGTTAAAGCAAGGTGGAGACTGCGTTTATTTATCCAGCGATATTCCAAGTCTATATGGTTTCGCTGATGAAGCAATTGTATTAAATGAAAATAGTGTTGCAGAAATAGGTCTTGAAGAAATAAAAGTCTACGATATAGCTTCAGGGCAACAAATACCACTCACCCAATTATTGCGAAAAAGAGTAAAGTATCCCGTAGAAGTTGTTGGTAAAGCAGGTTATCCTCACTATATGTTGAAGGAAATTATGGAAATACCAGATGCTATTATTAGAACAACCTACTCAATAATGGAGAAATACCTTAGGCTAGCCTCTATGATAATATATGGTGCTAGAAACGTCTATATTATAGCTAATGGAACAAGTCTTCACGCAGGATATGTTGCATCATATTATTTCGCTGAAATGGCTGGTTTAAACGTCAATGTTGTAAGCTCAGCCGAGTTCCCCTACTATGCGCTAGAAAATGTCTCAACAGGAACAGTTCTTATAGCAATCAGCCAGAGCGGTGAAACAAGTGACGTTATTAATAGTGTTAAACTAGCTAAGCAACGGGGGGCTGTAATAATAGGTGTAACAAACGTTGTTGGATCCCGTCTAACACTAGAATCAAACGTCTACTTACCTATAGGGGCTGGGCCTGAAATAGCTGTTCCAGCCACTAAGACTTTCGTCTCAACACTAGTCGCAATGGCTATGTTGAGCGGATACACAGGACTATACTCTGGTAATATGAGCAGGAACGAATACGAAGAACTAGTTAAAAATATAAGGAATCACGCTGAGATTTTGAGGAGAGAACTACCAAGATATTCAGAGAGAGCGAAGCTTCTCTCGGAAAAACTCTATGGTTGGAAAGACCTATATGTAGTTGGGAGTGGCATTAATTACCCAATTGCTTTAGAAGCAGCTCTCAAGTTAAAGGAAGCATCAATAATTCATTCTGAAGGAGTACAGCTTGGTGAATTAAGACATGGACCAATGGTTTTAGTAAAGAAGAACTACCCCGTTATAGTGATTAAGCCTGTGGAAGAGCAAGCTGTAGAGCTATATAACAAGGTTGCTAAGGAAATAATTTCGAGACAAGGACTATTAATAACGGTTTCACAAGACGGGCAAGGATACGGAGAAGTAATCAATGTCATTTCAACACCAAGAGTATTATCCCCAATGACTACAATAATACCCTTACAACTATTAGCTTACCATCTAGGAGTAAGATATGGACACCCAATAGATACTCCACCAGGACTAGCAAAAGCTATCACAACATAGCAAATATTAAAAACCCCTACCATTGATCTATTAGAGATACATAATGTTTTTTGTTTCCTCTCAGAACTCTATCGATTTGTTCCAAGGTATCATGCCTTATATCTCCTTCCACAATATATGGGTTACGACCATAAAGTTTAACTAGACTTGTTGTTCCGAGAAACACTTTAAGGAACGCGTCTTTCCTAATCTGTAAATTATACTCGTTTATCTTGTACCATTTATTATTTATATTTTCTATAGAAACCTGCTTCTTATCGAGACACTTATTAATGATTTCTAGGAATTTTTCGTCATCAAGTATTTTTACCATAAAGGTCTCGGTTGATCCGATGCAATGACAAATATCAATATCGTAGGGTATTCTTATAAAGATAGTCTTTATTCCATCATTAAACATTTTATCGATGATCCATGCCAATAAATATTTAGCATACTCAATATTCTTAGCAACTAGTTCTAATACATAACCCGCCGAACGATCTCTTTTTCCTGAAAGCACGCTGTCCCTATAATAATATGTTACAACGTATCCTTCAACAATGTTTCCTTTCTTTAATACAAAAGTCTTATTGTTCCCTCTAGTACTTAGAAACCATGTACCTAGAACTGGAGTATGGAGAATTCTTTTGAATCTTTCTTTGCTTCTAAGAACAGAGCATCTGTAGTCCCTGACAATTGTTTCGTCATAGAGTTTTTTAATCTCAGCTATATCTGATTCAGAGAAAGGCTCTATTAATACCTCCTTAGAATTAATCCTGCTTGTTTCCCTAAGTATTTTCGCGTATTCTCTTATTTCATCTAAGACACATGTTACATAATTATACCCCTTGACATCATGGTAATCGTTCCTCCTATATATTCTATGAGCTATTTCCCCATATCCAGCAAATAATGCTGAAACAACATATTCATCTTCTTTCAGCCTATCAAGTGTAGCATTAAATAGTTCCCTAGCATATCCCCTCCCTCTATACTCTGGTAGTGTACCGACATTAGCTATACCGGCGACTCTTAGTATTTCCGGATAGATCGATAATATTCGTTCAACAACCATGTATAGAGAGACTATTTTACCGTCAACCTCTAAGACATATATCTTACCATTACGTATACCTTCATCAAATTCGTAAAGTCTATCTAGATATTCTTTATTAATATTAATTGATCCATATACATTGAATGATTTTCTAAGAACATAAGCTATTTCTTCAAAATCACCTTGATTGGCTATTCTTATCTTCATATTCCTTACCCCTTTATCTAAAGATAAAACTTCTCTAAAATTTAATAAATTATTTTATTTGAGAAAAAAAGTAATTATGGTTTAGGCCTTGATTTTATTATTGCATATATTCCTATAATAAGTGATAATACGGCTATTATTGTTCCTATTGTTGCTAATATTGTGTTGTTTGATACATTATCCTTTATTTTTTCTATTTTTTGTATATTGTTTTGAAGTTCATTTGAAAGGTTATCATAGTTGTTTTCTAGCCCTTTTAATGAATTGGTATTTATGCTAATCTTTTCTTCTAGCTTGCTTAATTTAGATGTGAGATTATCTATAGTTCTTGATTGTAGAATTGTTTGCTTCTCTAATTCGTTCACTAGGTTTGTTAATGAGCCTAATTTTTTCTCTAAGGATTTTAGATTTTCTTGTATCTTTTCTACTTCGTTTA
>JAMOPC010000085.1 GCA_027064845.1 Desulfurococcales archaeon
ATCCAAAATGGTAATCCTCAGATGGATTATTGCTTTCACAATCCTATTTATACCACTAATATATGATTATAGGAGAAACCCGGAGAACTATGAGTTTATAAATAGGATTCTAGAAAAAGTAAGGGGATCTAGAAAGTAATATTGTATTCTGAAAACCTCAACAGAACATATACGATCAAAAGACATATTGATGCTAAGCCAAAATACAATGATAGATTCTCCTTAATCGTTTTCGTGATATTATATGTTAGTTTAATACTTACATTCGCTTCTACTTTGCTAAGGATCTTCTCAGCCACTAAATTGAATTTATCAACAAGTTTATCTATTTGATCAGCTAAGAAAGCCTCTCCTCCAGTCTTCTCAGACATTTGTTTCAAGAAATCATATCCTCCTCGTTCTTTACCTATGAATATGCTGTAAATAGGGATTTTCTTGGCAGAATATTTTTGTAGTAGGAGTGGCACTTTGTCACCATCTGCTGGTAATCCGTCTGAAGCAAATACTACGAATACCGATACGTTGAATTCTCTATAGGGTTTTAGCCATTGGTATACAATGTTTAATGGATAAGTATACATTGTACCATCTGTTGCATTAATTGTTGGTATGATTTTCTTTATCTTCGTAGTGTTGGGTGTAGGCGGTACAGCTATGTCTACAACACCATTAAATACTACGAGACCTATGTCGAGTTTATTATCGATCTTATCAATAAATGACAATAATGCCTTCTTAGCAGTCTCTATTTTCTCACCAGACATACTCCCAGAATTATCTAGTACAAGAACAACCGGAGGCTTTACCTTGATCTCTAGCGTACCTACTCTTTTTGTCTCAATATGCTGTACAATAGTATATTGATTTATTGGAGATGCTAGTGCAAACACTATCAATATAATGGATAATAAGGAGAGAGTATCAAGTAGTATTCTTCTTAATTTCTCCCTCCTTAGTTCTCTCGTAACTGGTTCTATGTACTCTACTAATGGATGTTCTACGACATGGATTTTTCTACATAGTCTTTTACCGATAACGCTCTTGGCTACGATATAGATGGCAATGATAAGGGGAATAGTTAATAATGCTTCTGGGTGCTCGAAAACTATCATGCCTATACCCCTTCAATCCTCGTGAATAATAAAAGTCCGATAGTTAATGAATAGAGTATAATTGTTAATGTATAATCCTTTCTATAGAGATTGATCTTGTTCTTTCCATAATTTACTAGTGTATCAAGTTTTGTATCTATGACTGTTTTCTCTGCAATCATCTCAAGGCTTTCCTTATCCAAATTATTAGCATTAAGAACTAGTATTCCCTTACTCGATAATTTATGGAAGAGAGGTATACCACGCGGATCGTTTCCTACCTTGATAAATACAACTGGTGTTCCAGAAGCATTGATTATCCATGCTGCTTGTACTGGGTCACCACCATAGTTGTTTGCTCCATCGGTCAACACAATTACTACTCCAGGTATTCCAGATGCTTTAATTAATCCCTGAGCCCATCCAAGCGCCGAGGATATAGATGTATATTTTATTTCATACTTCTTAATTGCTCCAATGATCTTTAATGCGCCATTAGGGTCTCCCATGTATATTTCTCTCACTTCTCCTCCAAATACAGCAATCACTACTTGGTCTGAAACATTTAGTTTTTCTAGAAAGGCTTTACACGTACTAATTGCTTGATCTATTCTATTTTCTCTATACATACTTGGTGAAACATCTATCAAGAAAATGAATCTTGCAGGTAATTCTCCAGAATATTTTACTAGTTTCTCTGGTGTATCTATGATCACTTGGTATTCATGTATTAACACTGGTGTTGTTAATGCTAATACGAGTAGTATTGGTGCTACTATTTTTGCTGCGTCAATCACTGTTCTTAATACTGTTTTGAAGGGATAATTAAGTGTACTTGCCAGGATCTTTCTATTTCTAATGGTCTTATTTAGGATATAACCATATAGTAGAAGAATGGGTACTAACAATATTAGTAGAAATGGGTGCTCAAACACGATCATCAATTTTAATCTGTCTCCGTCAAGTTATGATATCCTGCATCACTTCCTCCACTAGGACTCGTGTTTTGGTTTTGTTGATTAGAACCTTGTCCTTGTTGATTACTTCCCTGATTACCTTGATTGTTAAGAATCGTGGTTTCCTTATATAAGGCATTATTAATGGTATCTATGAAAGCATTTAGATTATTTGTTGCTGATCCTAAGTTGGATAGGTTTTGGAGTATATTTGCTAGTTTCCAAAGCAGTTGTTGTACATCCTTTGTAATATTGTCTAGTTGGTCATGTGCATATAGACATATTTGCTTGTATTTTTCAGGGTTATTCTTGATAAGTGTCATTATTTGTTTATACTTTGTTAGAGATGTGAGTATTTTTGCTGTTGTATTGATTGCTTCTTGAATAGTTTTCCTATGTTCTTTTGATAAAAGCGTTTCCTTATCTATACTTGAAAGATCATAGTATATTTTGTTCAAATTATTGATTACTTTTGTTAATTTTGGCTCTATCTTTAAGTATTCATTTATTCCGTTTTCGACATCACATTTAGCTAGATATGATAGAGATTTGGCTATTACTGGCATTATTTCTTCGAGTTCTCTATTCGTATTATATGCTATTAGTGTATCATTAGCTATGGTGTAATATGATCTAAATGCTCTCCATAGTATTTGTTGGAGCTCTGGTGTTTGACTAGTATTTGTGAAGGGAAAGTTTTCTGGAATAAAGAGTGTTTTCTCTAAATTAGAATACTGGGTTAGGAGTTCTAGTATTTCGTTTCTAGTAAGGGGGATTATATGTGGGATTCTGTAATAGGATTTTATCATGTCTTCTTTGGTCTTGTTACAGTATATTATTGTTTTGACAAATAGTTCTGCGAGCTTCTTCTCCAGACTCTTATCTATGTCTTGATTGCTTTGTGTCTGTACAAAATTTTGATAAAGAAGAATAGTAGCTATTACGACAAGGATAGCTGTTGTTATTGCAAGAGCTTTTCTTGTCGCGTGTTTCTTCATAATGCTAAACATAGTTGATCATCCTGTAATTGTCTGGCTTGATAAATATTATTCCTCTAACAATATGTATTTCTATAACGTACTCTATAATTGTAGTTTTCGAACACCATTATACGTTTTGTTGCACAAATTGTGCTCTGATATATCTATATAATGGTTTGAATCCGCGCTTATAGTAGTATATTGCTACATCATATATTGCGTCAAGATATATTTTCTCTATTCTTTTTTCCAATAATTTCTTAACTGCTTGATAAAGGAGAGCAGTACCATATCCTTTTTTCTGATACTCTTTTTTCACAGCTAGTGTTTCTATGTAGCCTATTGTTTCTCCATAATAGTTTTTCCTTATACTTATATCAGAGAATCCTATTGGTTCTCCTTTTTCATTGAATGCTATGAATACTGTGAGTTTTTGCTGCGTATACCATCTTCTAGTGTCTTCTGGATTCCATTCTATGAACCAATCATAGACTGAGAAAGCATTATTGAATATCTCTGTAATAATGTCTGCATGTTTTACACCATTAGATTCTACCAGTTTTATGTCTGGAGGTTTTT
>JAMOPC010000086.1 GCA_027064845.1 Desulfurococcales archaeon
CTAGTATGACTTAATAGATTAAGCCTTTAATGCTCCATATCTCATAGCTTCACCGATGTATTTCTGAGCAACTGCATATAGTATTATAACAGGGATTGCAAAGAGGATTGTTCTTGCAGCGAAATCACCCCAATAAATAGTTTGACCTGTTGCTGTTTCATAAATATATGCTGCAAGTGTCTTCACTCTAAGGAAGTCAGCTGTGATAAATTCTCCCCAAGCACTCATGAAAGCAAACAGCGCCACTATGATCATTGCTGGTTTGGATGAAGGAAGTACTATTTTGAATACTATTTGCCCCCAACTAGCTCCATCTATAAAAGCTGCCTCGTCTAGTTCTTTCGGCAAATTATCAAAGTAGCTTTTGAGAAGCCATGTCTGGAAAGGTACTGCCCCAGCTACGTATATTAATGAGAGTATGAAGGGATTACCGAGAGTAGGTATACCCATGGTATGGAGTTTGAGCAAAAAGACATAGAGCGCTATAACTGCAGCAATCCCGAATCCTCCTCCAACCTGGCTTAGCAGGAGATACATAAATAATATCGTATCCCTACCCCAGAACTTGAATCTGGAAAAGCCATACGCTGCTGGGGTAATCACGAGAACAGCAATTATAATGGTTGTGAATGCAACTAGTAAGCTAGTGAATAATGCATTAATAAATCCTTCTTCACTAACAGCCCTCACATAATGTTCAAGTGTTAAACCGTACCTGAACAAATCATCAATACTAGTTATGATGACTTGACCCTTTATAAAGGAGGTTAATACCGCAAAAACAAAGGGATAAACAAGTATAGATACTATTAGGATAGCGAATACTGTTAAGAGTATTCGAGCCCCATACCTACTGAGAAGGAATCCTAGTCCTTGGCTGAAGACTTCTAGGCTCTTAGTAGAGCTTATTTCTTCTCTACTTGTTTTTCTCTGCTCAGCCATGCCTACCACCCATTTTAGTGATCCTTAGCCATGCGAAAATGTATATGGCTAGGAAAATTGTTAAGACTAGATACACTGCTGCTGCATATCCATATAATTGGTCTATTCTAGCTCTATTATAGCCGAATAATACCATCATTTCATTTAACCTACCGGTTCTTGGCTCTAGTCCTGGAACAACAATGTTACCAACCGGCCCGCCACCATTAATTAGTAATGGAACCATGAATGCTTGTAGAGAAGCACCTGTGGTCAGTACCGTAGCGAATAGTACTGGGCCCCTGACTTGTGGTAAAAGTATTTTCCTGAATCTCAGCCATATACTAGCTCCATCAATATATGATGCCTCAATTATCTCTTTCGGAATACCTGCAATAGCCCCCATGGTAACAGTCATTATGAATGGGTATGCAAGCCATGCCTCAAACAAGTTGTATACTATGAAAGCATCCCATTCCCCAGCATATATGCTGAAAGGTCTATTGAACAAGTTTGTAAATAATAATGCTAGAGGACCCTTTCCTGGGGTAAACATTATCCTCCAAGTCACACCGGATAAAAGTATAGGTAGTGCCCATGGTATCAAGAGTATTGCTCTCCAAGCCTTTCTACCCCAGATCATTGGTGATGAGAAGAAGAACGCTAGTAAAACACCAATGAGTACTTTGAGGGGAACACTTGTTGCAACAAACAATAGCGTCTTATATATTGAATATATGAATCTAGAGTCATGGAATAAATCGTATATATTCTTTAATCCAACAAAGTGTAACTGTAACTTATCTATTTCTGAGTCTATATGTTTCTCTACGCTAATAATGTATTCATCAAAATTTAGAGCTATTTCCCTTACGTAACTAATAGTGTAATTCATGTATTCAACGGCTTCACCTATATCTTGGTAAACTCTTTCAAGATCGCTCATAGAAATTTCTCCACCAAAGATCGCGAAGCTTATACTCTCAAGTACACTATTTGCATCAGCAAGTAATCCTTGAACCTTTGATAAGTTCTCTGTAAGTCCTGGGTCTAAGAGGGTTACTCTCTTAGTTTCACATGGTATAAGTTTTCTCAGTATATTTATTGATATAACTATTAGGTCAGAAGCATCAGATACATTTGTTTTTACATCGTTAAGGAAAAACATATCAGGAGTAGCATTTTGAACCAAATATTTACCTAAACCAGTATAGCTATAATACAGTTTTTCATAGGCATTTCTTAAGTTATTATATGCATTCATTGACTGTGTTTCAATAAGGGATTTATTTTGATAAACATTTGCTAAACATGTTTTTACCTGATGCAATTCCTTCAAATACCCAGGGTCCGGGGATAGATTTGTATATGTAGCATCTGTAAACGCTATATATACAGAGAACGCGATCGGCCATATAGAGAAGAGCAAGTAGAGAGCAAGACTTGGAATTATGAAGATTAAAGCAATTTTTGCTGGATAGAGAGTTAGTTTCTTTCTCTCTTTATCGCCCATTAAAAACACCGTTTAAGCACTCATCAAATGAATAATTATAAAAAAGAGTAATTTATAGTGCATTTTTATCCTTTACTAAGACTTTCAAGAATATCTGCTTGACACTGATCCATTATTTCATCTATACTCTTGAGTGCTTCATTAATTGCCTCTTCTTTTGTTGCTCCACTATTTAATGCTTGTGTATATTTCTGAAGAATCGCGCTTATACAGTCAGCAACGCTCCAGACTTTAGCCATTTTCGGCGAGTTTGGCATTGGTACTCCTCTAGCTATTGATGCTGCAAAACCAGCAACTATTGGGTATTCGTCTACGTGTTGGTTAATATATTGCAATACAGACATCTTGACAGGAATGAAGCCTGCTTGGTCTACCATATACTTTATAATATCATCGTTTAAAGTAAACCATAGCATGAATAACAATGTAGCATTTAACCTCTCAGGAGAAGATGCTGCAAGAGAACTTGCCCATAACAATTTAACGCCAACAAATGGTTTTGGCACATGTTTATCATCGATCTTGGGTAGTGGAACTACTTTGAAGTTTGTGGCCAAGCTCTCCTTAATGCTTGGAATATCCCAAGGTCCTGTTATCATCATGGGGGCTCTTTGTTCAACAAATATAGTTAATTGATGTTCGTGACCCAAGTCTGATGCATCTAGGTAGGGGAGTATATTCTTGATATAGAATTCTAGTCCCTGCTTAGTGCCTGTACAATTTATTCCTAGTTTGTCATTGATCTGGTCGTAGTAATAACCGCCAAAAGCTGTGATCCATGGATAGAGGAAGTAAGGGTCTGCTTGATAAGCTAATCCATAAATGTCATTTGCTGGGTCATAGTATTTCTCCATGATGGTCTTCATTTCATCAAATGTCTGTGGAGGTGTTGAAACCATCTTAGTATTTATAACGAGAGCTATTGCTTCAGCAGCCCATGGTAAACCATATAGTCTTAGCTTATATGTTCCAGCCTCATAAGCTACTGATAGGAATTGTTTCTTCAGGTCTTGGAGAGTCTCGGGTGGGAGATACTGGTCTAGTGGAATAATGTAGCCAGCTTCAGCCATTTCACCCGTCCAATCATGAGCCCAGGTAAACACGTCTGGCCCTGTTCCTGGCTGACCCACAGCA
>JAMOPC010000087.1 GCA_027064845.1 Desulfurococcales archaeon
TACTAAAAACATTTCTACATAGCCTCTCAACCGCTAAGAAACTAGGAGGTAAACCAACAGGTAATGCTAGATGTATGAGTTATAGTCATACACTACTAGTTAGACAAACAAATACCTATATGGAACCCGGTGATTGGAAAGTAGAGGAACTTTTCAGAGAAACAAGGAAAGGAATATACATTAAGGGCAAGGGTGCAATGGGTGGACAAGTAGACCCAGCCATGGGCACCTTTACGTTCACAGCTGGTCCAAGCTACCTCATAGAAAACGGTGAACCAACAAAACTCGTTAGAGGAGTAATGCTCTCAGGAATGATTCTCGAAACACTCAAAAATGTCGATGCAGTAGCCAATGACCTTGTTGTAAGAACAAGTGTTTTTGGAGGATGCGGTAAGGGAGGACAATTAGTAAGAGTAGGTGATGGAGGCCCCCATGTACGTGTTAAGGAAATAACCATTGGTTCTGGGAGGTGAGAAAAATGAGAGAGATCATGATCGGGCTCTCTGAGAAAATATTCAAATCCCTAGATTCGAGAGGAGTTGATGAAGCAGAATTCTACGGGGTATGGGGCAAAAGAATCTCTATAACAGTATCAAATGATAAGTTCAAAACAATAAGTGTTAGGGATGTAGGAGAATACGGGCTTAGGATAGCGATTAATAAGAAAATCGCAGGTATAGGATCAAGTGACTTAACAATTGATCCTGAAGCGGTTGCTGATAGAATAGTCAAGATCGCTAAGTCTTCTCCAAGCGATCCAGATTGGCCGGGCTTTGCTCATAATTATAGTAGAGGAGTTATGGCTTCAATATATGATAATAAGCTAGCAAACATGCAGATCGACGAACTGATAGAGATCTTCTCACAAGTCATAGATTATACAAAAGAAGGAGGTAAGAGGGAAGGAGCTGAAGAGACAATCATAACTAGAGGAACCATATCCGTATTTGTCGGCGGATTGTATGTAGCAAATAGTTATGGTGAAAACCTTTACGATGAACATACTTCTGTACTTCTAGATTACATGGTTAAGTCAAGAAAAGAAGGGGAAGAATCATCATATTACTTAATCTATGCGCGTCGTAACCTTGATGAAGAAATCTTAAGAAGAGATGCTTATAGGGCTGGAGAATACTCTGTAAAATTCATAAGGGCGAAACCAATAGAAAGCGGGGAATACACCCTAATACTAGACCCTTACATGACTGCTGAGTTCTTAATGTCAGCATTAATTCCAGCATTCTCTGCACTTAATATTCAGCAGAAAAGAAGCCCTCTCGCAGACAAGATAGGGAAGAAGATCTTGTCAGAAGATATCATTATTAGAGATGATCCAAGCATTGACTGGGGCTTTGGAAGCAGAAGTTTTGATGACGAAGGAATCCCGACAAGGAATAAGGTCTTGGTAGATAAAGGAGTCCTAACAGAGATACTATATGATCACTACACAGCTTCTAAAGACAACCGTGTATCCACAGGCAATGGTTTCAGAAGATCACCATCATCGCCTCCACAACCTTCACCAACAAACTTCGTAGTATTGTCCAGTGGAAACACAATGTCGATAGAGGATATGGTTAAGGAGACTAAGAAAGGAGTACTAGTACATGGATTAATAGGACAATGGATGTCAAACTACGTAAACGGCTCAACACAGGGAACAATCACACATGGATTCTATATAGAGAATGGAGAAATAAAGCATCCCGTAAAAGGAGTCGTCATTGGAGGCAATATATATGACTGGCTAGGAAAAGACCTAATAGCCATGGGTAAAGAACCCATACAGTACCTAGATGTCTATACACCAGAAATAATGGTTTCAAAAACAAGAATTGCAGGCAAATAATTTTTTCAAACCTATTATATTATTTAACGTGTCTAAGCTCGATCGTTGTAACAGGATCAAGTATTTTTAATCCTTTTTCTGTCTCTACTATCAATTCTCCGCTATCACCAACGTCTACAACTTTTCCTCTGATCTCTCCACTATATGTTTTTGCTACAATAGTCTTATTGAGTGTCTCTAAATATTCAATATATGATTTCCTGATCTCGTCCTGTTCTTCGGCGAGTTTCTTTAATCTAGCTATCCATCCTATCAATAATGATAACAGCCTGTTTCTGGGAGTAAGCTTACCTAGAACTTCTTTGAGGCTTGTAGTTCCTTCGAGTGGTGGATCATTGTTAATATTTAGCCCTATACCTACATAGAGCAATATCTGATCCTTGAAAGCTTCTGCCTCAAGTAATATACCTGCAATCTTTTTGCCATTGATTATTATGTCGTTAGGCCACTTTATCCCAGCGGATAAATCATAGTTCTTCCTAAAGATCCTTACAAGTATTACTGGTAATATTATAGGAGCTAGACTAGCTGTTACAGGATCCACTGGTAGTTTGAACGTAATCCATAAACCCCCAAGACTGCATACCCATTTCTTACCATGCCTACCTCTGCCTAACAACATATACTCCGCTATGATGACTGACCAAGGACCTCTTCCTCTAGCAACTTCTTGTGTAGAACCGACAATCATCTTATATTCTAAGTTCCATCCCCAAGGCTTTAATGTTGAGGGATTATCTGCAGGATTCCAGTAAACAACGCCTTTATCTATATCTATTAAATAGTTCTTTTTGAGATCACTTATGAGCATATTAACGTATTCCGGCCTAACACCAATGTCCCATGCAAGTTCTCTTACAACATAATGGTTTTTATCTCTAAGCTTTTCTAATATCATTAGCTTAAGTAGTGTGTTTCTTCCTATCAATCCTAGTTCACCGCAGATATGCTTACATATTCTTTATTTCTCTATATATCTTATCTATTCCGAGAATATATGGAATATTCGGGTAATACGTTCTTAGTAAATTATATAGATTTATAACAGGTGCATTGTGATTCTCATCTCTTAGATCAACTACCCCGCTGATCCATAGCTGAGACAACAGTTTTAACATAAGATTTCTTTTTTCCTCCATTTCCATGGCAGCTTTGTATTCGTTCGGCATATATATCTTGGGCCAGTAGAAGTATTTTTTCATCAAGTAAGCTATCTTATCTTGATCATTTTCTATAACAGGGCATTTAATGCTTAAACCATATTCTGTGGTAGCAAAAATTATCTTGTAATCCAAGCTAATAGTGTATTTAACATTTTTGGGTACATAGGGATAACTCCTACAAATCAATGGCTTATAAACATAGTTTATTAAGCACTTGTTTCCCTCAGTAAGGAAAACACATTTTCCATCAACTAGCTCCATGACGTAGCTTAGAGCAATGTTTACTCTACGCTTAGCGTCAAAAACCTTGTATCCAGGCCTGCTTTTATAAGGTAGGCCTAGCTTATTTGCAAGCATCCTTAATATGAAGTCCTCGTGAGGCAATAGAGATATAGGTGATGCCTTGCAACATATTCCACACAACGTACACTTGAACATAGTGAGGCTCGTTGTCAACGATCTTCACACTGTTATTTTTGGTTAAGCCGTGACATA
>JAMOPC010000088.1 GCA_027064845.1 Desulfurococcales archaeon
CATCTTGTCTCTTGCTGGTTATACGAAAAAGAAGGAGGAGGTGAGACCAAGTGAGCGAAACACCCGTGATCGAGGCAAAGGATCTAAAAGTCTATTTTCCAGTAAGAAAGGGAATATTCGGTAAAACACTATACGTTAAAGCAGTTGATGGCGTATCCTTCAAAATACCTCGTGGAGGAATCCTTACACTTGTAGGAGAATCTGGTTGTGGCAAAACAACTGTTGGAAAAACCATTACCGGGCTAATTAAGCCTACAAGTGGACAAATACTATTCCATGGAAAAGACATTAGAAAACTAACCAAAGAAGAATACTTGAGATATAGAAGAGGCGTACAAATCGTACATCAAGACCCGTACTCAGCCCTTAACCCAACAAAAACAATATTCCACATCTTGTCCTCTCCGCTTAAGAGATGGAAACTTGCAAAAACTAGGAAAGAACTATTAGACAAGGTCACATACTTACTTGAACTAGTGGGTCTTAAACCAGCAAGCGACTTCCTATACAAATACCCGCACCAGCTTAGTGGTGGACAGAGACAAAGAGTAGTTGTTGCTAGAGCCATAAGTGTTAATCCCGAGCTAATAGTAGCTGATGAACCCATAACAATGATAGATGTATCACTTAGAATCGGTATCCTAGACCTACTACTAGATCTAAGGCAAAGATTCGGAACCGCCTACTTGTTCATAACACATGATTTTGGAGCGGCAAGATACTTCGCTGCTAAGGGAGGCGGATTAATAGCAGTAATGTATCTCGGTAAAATAGTCGAAATAGGTCCAGCAGAAGACATTATACAGAATCCACAACACCCATATACAAAAGTATTATTGTCAGCGGTACCGGTCCCAGATCCAGAGATCTCTAGGAAGAAGAAGCCGATCAAGCTTAGGAGTCTAGACATACCAAGCCCTCTAAACCCACCTAGTGGATGCAAATTCCATACAAGATGCCCATTCATAATAGAGGATAAGTGCCCATACCAAGAACCAGAACTCGTAGAAGTAAGACCCAACCACTATGTTGCATGCCACCTACTAGCAAAGAAGTAATTGATGACAAAATGAACCCAACACTCTATAAGTTTTATGTTTCAATTGCATTATTTTTCCTCTTCCTAGCATTCATAGTTTTTCCATTTGAAGAACCTGGATCGCCTGAATTCTATGCCGATCTCTATGGAATCATCTTACTTGTATTATTCATAATACTAATAACAATATACTATGTGAAAACCAAACCACCCATTACCGAGGAGACTTATCCACTAATAACAATATCTTGTCTCTAACCATGCTTAGTTCAAAAACAATATTGTCAAGAAGCTTAATCCTCTCACCCAGATCACTTGTTTCCAATACCTTTTCAAGCCCCAACACAATATTCTCCAAATCACTTGACAAACTAATAGCTACTGAAGGATAATTGTTCTCAAGCACAGACCTGATCTTAGCAATCTCCTTAATTATTCTACGTATCTTCTTATCTCCACTCACAACATATATGTTTCCAAGAGTCTCATAAGTAAAAGGAATGCCTTGTAAAGCTGAAACAAGTGTGAGGGGATTAATACTTCTTGTCCTAATATGTTTTTCAAAAGAATTCCTTGCAACCATATAATGGCCTTTAGCAATAACTAGGTCATCAACAAGTTTCTTAATCCTCTTACTTAGAGGTTCTTTTCTCCAGAGCATCTTCCACCAAAGACATAGTTTTTCAAGACTTTTTCCTGGTATAAATATATGTTATAACCACTATTATCAATCCTGCAAGTAATCCATATAGTACAAGATCGGTTCTTAAAACGATCTTTTCTCCACCAGTTGTTTTAGGCAAATTTATAGACAGTGTTGTGGTACTTGTAGTACTAGTTGTCTCTGCCTCAGCTTCTGTTGTTTGAGATGCTGTTTCATGTATTGTGGTTGGAGAGCTCTTAGTCGTCATAGAACTCGTTGTATTAGTATAGGAAGTGGTTGTGATTGATGTTTTATTCTCGATCGTGGCAACTGGTTTAAAGCAATACATATAATAGTCTCTGCTACCGATGAATATTTCTGGCAAGCGATCATTATCTACGTCAGCAATAGCTACTGACCCCATTATTGGTCCTCCAGTTTCATACCACCAATCAATTTCCTCAAAACTACCTGATCCGAGTGTTACATCAAGTATTACGAAGTAACCATTTTCTTCACCAAGAAGGATCTCGTTTACTCCATCATCATCTACATCTGCTATTATTGGATGAGAAGTATAGTCCTGTATATCATCATAATAAGCCTCAAGACTAAGACTAAGAGAATAAACATAGAGACCTTGAAGAGTCCCCAAAACAATATCTGGTGAACCATCTCCATTAACATCTCCTACTGAGGGCGATGAAGTAACATCTTCAGCACCCGTTTCTACCTCTCCTATTATAGTTCCTTTAATAGGATCAACTATGAATAACCAACCGTCTCTAGAGCTGATAACAACTTCCTTGGAATCGTCATTATCTACATCATACAGAACCGGTGGACCAATAAGATCATGTCCTAAGTCTAAAGTATAAACACTGTATTTTCCGCTTTCACTAAGATCAACTATGTGTAAATAATATCCTTCAACAACAAAAACCTCCATTACACCATCTTTATCAATATCGGTTAAGCTAGGGGTTTGGACAGGATAGTCGCCAAGTTTAATCCTATTAATTAATTCACCACTATAGGAGAAAACATAGAGAAAACCATCAGAAGAACCAGCTACAACTTCATAGTATCCATCATTATCGATATCAAGAACCACCGGACTCCCTCTAAAAAACCTATCCTTATAAAACCATTCTGCTTGACCAGTATAGTTCAACACATAAAGTATCCCTTGAGCACCCATAGTTATGACCTCAGGATAACCGTCTCCATCAATATCCCAGATCAATGGGTCAGCGAATTCTCCACCAGTAACATATCTCCACTCAATTTCCCCCGTAATACTATTAACAACATATACATAGCCATCACAAGAAGCATAAATGACTTCATAAGTACCATCATTATCCAAATCACCTATAACTGGAGAATTCGCAATACATAACTCAGCCTTCACTCTCCAAACAACCTCGTAGTCAGAAACAGTATAACTAATACCATTTAAGATCCTTGATACATTATAATACCCTGTTCTATCAAATCCATTCTTAAGAGTAAACCACAAAATATTATCTCTAATACTATCTCCATTAAAAGAACACATCTTTATAAAAGCGCTATTTACAAACGATAGACTAATCAATGATATAAACAAAACTAATAGTAGCAAGACACTCTTGCTCAAACCAGTATCCACCACGCATGATATGTAGCATTACATATAATATATAATAAGGTAATAAAACTATTAATTAGCACCACGTCTACATAGTGGTGAATTATTCTTTGAAAACAGTGATTGTCGATAATCTTGTCAAGAAATATGGTAAA
>JAMOPC010000089.1 GCA_027064845.1 Desulfurococcales archaeon
CCCTTACTTTCTCTCAATGGATGCAAGTGTATTAAAAGCTTGATCTATTAATTTATCCTATATATTCTCCAAATATTCTTATCCTATAACCACATCTGGGACATCTATAATCTGGTGTAAGATTCCAGCTCACTACTCTATAATTTCGTCTAGTGATCAATTTTTTACCACATTTAGGACAAATAGTGTCCTGATACTCTTCTTGAATAATGTTGCCAATGTAAACGTATTTTATCCCAGCTTTTCTAGCCTTATTATATGCACTTAATAGTTTTGAAAAAGATGTTGGCTTTTCATGATATTTAAACGCAGGATAATACTTGTTAATGTGAAGTGGCGTATCCTCGTCTAAGTACTTAATATGATTATCTATTATCCATTCAATACATTCTTCCCAATCATTCGCTTTAGTTACCATTAAATATACCATTTCCACATGACCGCCGTTATCCAATATGTATTTTGCATTTCTAAAAACAATGGTCGGGTCTGCTGACAAGTATTTACGATATGTTTCGGGACATCCTTTAATATCAATGCTAAAACCAGTATATCCGGCTTCTAATAATGCTTTAAGAGTATTTAATGACATATACCCATTTGTAACCACTGTTAAATATAGATTTTTACCTCTCGAAGCTAAGCCTATATCGACCAAGTATTCTGGCTGAATCGTTGGCTCATTAAAGCTAGCACATAAACCATGTACACCAGTTTTAACGGCATACTCAACAAGCTTGTCGGGCTCGAGAATCAGTGAGTCCTCTACTAAGGGCTTACTCCAGCTTAAATGATAGTTTTGACACCAAGGACACTTAAAGTTACAGCCCCATCCCGAAAAAGTTAATGCTATACTGTTCGGGTAATAGTGGAAAAGAGGCTTTATCTCGATAGGTCTGGGCTCGAGTGCACTTATCATCCCATATGCCAGATTGTATAATTCACCATTAATGTTAACATAGTTTCCACAGAATCCTCTTAAACCATCAGCTAAAACACATCTTCTCTCACATATCAAGCACTGAATAAGCTTCTTATCGATCCTGTAAATTCTATAAAACTTCTCAGAAACCTTCCTAAAAAATGGATCAGATACTATATTTTCAAGCATTGAACTAATCACCATTTTATCATTTAATATGATATTATACTTATACCTACATTTATTTCAAGGAAAATACTTTCAAGAAACATTATTGTATTCAATGTAGCGTAGTTCAAATATTTATAATGAAACGGATTATATCCTCAATATTTTCTTTGCATTTATTGGAAAAATTAATTCTTTTTCATCATCGCTTAAACCAGCATGCTTAAGTATTATTACGGCAGTTTCCTTTATACCATCGATATATTTTGTCATTTCAATATATTTTGACTAATATTATGCTTTGGAGCACTAACGTATGTCTCTAAATTATGATATATAGTATGTAGACAGATCCGCTCTGCAATATGTAAAATTATTGGCTATAGCATAATAGAACTGATTTTCTTAATGAATAAATGTATTAATACACTGTAGAGGCTTTATGTAAATATTGCTTTTAATCATTAGCTTTATCATAAGAAATTTTATGCCTTGGAGTCTTACAACGTAATATTTGATTATCAAAGACTCTTTCTTTATTTGAAAAAACTTATTGTGTATAACGAAATTAAGGAGAAACACGTATCATGTATGTTTATATATTTATGTAGCGGGCCCGCGGGGATTTGAACCCGGGACCTCTGGCTCCGAAGGCTGGCACTTAAATATCTTTGTCCCACAGGTTGACGAGAATCTGGGACAGTTACGGCATGAATTCATACCTATTATCTAGTATATGGGACAGTTAATCTGAGGGTTTGGTGTTATTAAATACTATGCTTTTGCGAGATGGCTAGTGAATGGCTTTTATACATACAATGCTCTCCAGAAGGTTGAAGTGGCTAAGTTTGGTATCAAGCGGTTGTTGAGGTTTCAGAGGATCTTAGGGTTCCTCTTGATAAGTTTTAAGGGAGACTAAGTAGAACGTTAAGGTTTTATGGGGAAAAATATAGCTAGAGTAAATTCTTTTGTCAACCTAGTTACTGTTCTATAGGACCTTAGCTCTTTAGGGGGTTCTAGCTTTCTGTTAGCATCAAGCAAGAGCTTTATTACTAGTTATAACTATTTAGTAATACTTAGGTGTATGGTGGTTGTCCAAGAGCGGTTATATTGTAATAAAGATCCCAAGGGATATTGTTGAGAGTGCTAAGATCCCGGAAAACGAGTTTGAAAGAGTTGCCCGTGTAGAGTTGGCTGTAGCCCTCTATGCTAAGGGGATACTTAGCCTTGGACAAGCCCGCCGTCTTGCTGGGTTATCTAAGTGGGAGTTCTTGGAAGAGCTGGCTAAGAGGGGGGTTGAGAGACATTATACGAGAGAGGAGCTAGAAGATGACATCGCCTTTGCTGAAGCATGAAGTTGTTGTATCGGATTCTGGTCCTTTAATACATCTTTCACAAATAAGACGGCTCTACCTCTTGAGAAAGTTCTTTAGAGAAATACTAATTCCCCAAGCCGTATACCGTGAAGTTGTAATAGAGGGTGAAGGAAGACCTGGTTCAAGGGAGGTGAAAGAAGCCCCATGGATCCGGGTCATAGAGATAAGGGATAAGCGTCTAAAGAATATTCTCCAACTAGCGCTGGATGAGGGAGAAGCTGAAGCTATAGTACTAGCCCTAGAGATAAATGCCGATCTAGTCCTCCTAGACGACAGAGAAGCACGCCTCCAAGCTAAGAGGCTAGGACTTCATGTAACTGGTACTCTAGGTATACTATTGCGAGCTAAGAGGTTGGGATTAATAGAGAGCCTAAAAGAGGAACTCAACAAACTTAAAGAGGCGGGTTTCCGTATATCCAGGAACCTTGAAGAAGAAATACTCAAAAAAGCGGGTGAACACCAGGATAATTAAAGGGATATTCAACTCCGGGTTTAAGAGATTAAGTATATTAAATTCAGTTATGGCGGGCCCGCCGGGATTTGAACCCGGGATCTCCGGCTTTCTTTGCCTTGTGCTCCGAAGGCCGGCGCCTTGGTCCGGGCTAGGCTACGGGCCCTTCTTGTTTATTGGTATGTTTTCTGGGTGTTTAATATTGTGTTGTTTTTCTAGTATTGTTTTTATACTTTGTATTATCTAAATTGATCTATGGGTGTTGGGTATGGTTAGGAGATTGTTGATTTATTTATTGTTGTTTTTGTCAATTGTTGAGTTTGTTGGTGTATTTTCTGGTAGTGTTGGTTTCGCTATGGTTGCTAGTTTAATTGGTAAGAGTGTTTTCTATATGGTTCTTGGTGTGATTGTTTATTGTGTTTTCTCCGGGGATATCGGTTTGTTCTTCATTGGTGGTTTGGGTTTGACTGCTTCTCTTGACGTTATGCTGAAGACTATTCTGAATATGCCTAGGCCCCCGGTTTCTG
>JAMOPC010000090.1 GCA_027064845.1 Desulfurococcales archaeon
CTATGAGGTTGAGGCCTCTTTGTGTTCAGTGTATTATTGATTCTAGGTTTAGAGAAATTAGGGGAACTAGTGCTGGGGATGATGCTAAGATAAGAGCTAGTATTGAGTTGTTGCGTATTGGTTTTGAGGAGTTTAAGCGGGGTGGTGAGTTAACTGTTTTGGCTACACGGATTTATCATAGGCTCATAGATTTCTTTCCAGCTATCATCGAGTATTATAAGAGGGTTAAGCGCGAGAGTATTGAGGAGGCTTTCAAGTATTTGCCCGTTATTGAGGAGTATTTGGAGAAGATGAGTGGTTTCGAGAAATTTGTTGCTGCTACGAAGATCAGTATTGTTGGTAATTATTTGGATACTGGTGTTATGGAGCTTAATCCTCCTTCCGTCAAGGAGATTCTAAACTATATTAATGAGCCTCTAGCAATCGATCATACTGATAAGTTCTATGAATTAGTGAGTGGTGGGAATAAGAAGATTATATGGTTGTTTGATAATGCTGGCGAGGCAGTTCTAGATATACCCTTGATAAAGATCCTTAGAGGTATGGGTAACAAAGTAATAGGGATAGCAAAGGAGGATCCAGGGTTCCAAAATGACTTAACTATAAGTGATGCATTAGAGGCAGGACTGGATAATTACGTTGACGAGTTATTATCAACTGGTTATCCGGGTTCAAGCATTCACTGGGACAAAATAAGTGATAAAGCCAAAGCCAAGATACAGGCATCCGACGTAGTCGTCGCTAAGGGGATGGCGCATTGGGAGTACATCATAGAAATAGATCTGGGTAAACCAGTTTATCACCTCCTCGTCCCAAAATGTAGCGTTATAGCCGAAACCTTAGGAACTAGGAGAGGAGCATTAGTTGCTTTATTCAGACACTAAATACTAATCTCCTCGAAGAGCATCTAATATAGTTATACATAGGGAACAATGTCTTCTTTTAATAATCCTTACAATATAACTAGGTTCCTGTATCACTATTAGGGAACAGCTATCTTATTCTCTGAATACATGTTTCAAAAAACATTGACCATTCATATAGTATTATGTCCTAGCTATTGTTTTTGCAGATAGAGATTTATTTAAGATTGTTGGATATGTTTAGTCTATAGGGGCATGGTTATGCATTATGAAATAGTCTTATTATTGATTATAATTTTTATATTGCTTCAGCCTATTTCACTAACATATTTTGTTAGCCCTGTGGTTCCGGATTATGTGTATTTCCTAAGGGGTTTTAGTCTTAGAAACCTGCCTCCATCGAATAATGTTTCGAGTTACTATATCGTTGTTTTTTCTAATAAAGCCATAGTATCTCCCAATGACCTAAAGAATATTAGTGTTTCCCAAGTTCTGGTTTCGTCTGATCCATACATGGTGTTGACTGCTATTGAGCTTTATCCAAGTAATACTATTGTTGTGATCAATGCTAGTAAGTATAGTTTAATATACTCTGATATAATCATGGCTAGTATTATTAAAAACCATACAGTAGCGATACTTAATCCCAATAAAGCCCTTGTTAGGGACATACGTAATGTTGAAAACGAGATCTTAGGATTTATTAATCCTAATCTTACAGCATTTATGGAGTCATCAGAAAATGATGCTTTAGGTGAATGTGCTGTATCGAGAATATGTATTTTTAAGATCAGCATAGTTCCTGATCCGTTTAATGAAACCTTCTTGACTGTAACGAGTATCGTGATGTCTTCTAATGAGTCGTTAATTGAGTCTCTTAATGCTTTTCTTGATATAGAATCTAAGAATTTTCTCTTCTACTTGAAATAAGCATTGTTGGTGAAGATATTTATTCTGTTTCTTTGGATATTCTTGATTGTGATAATACTTGTATGGTGATTTGTTGTGATTAGAGCTGTATCCCTCGATGTTTATAATACGCTTATTGATCTTAGGAAATATTATTTATTGATAGCAGATGAGCTAGCTAAGATCATCGGAGAGGAACCTAGGATTGTTGCTGAAAGGATTATTAAGACTCATAAGGAGGCTTTAAAGCATCGATTGTTTGGTGGTTTTAAGAGAATCATTATTGAGTCTGCAGACATGTATGCCAAGAGCCTAGGTGTTAGGAGAGAAGATATCTATAGAGCAATTATTAGAACTATGGATAGAGATGAGTTAAAAGAACTTATTTTCCCTGATGTAAGGGAAGCATTAAAGTTGTTAAAGGAGAAGAACGTCTTAATTGCTACTATTGGTAATGTACTTAGCTGGCCAGGAATGGTTACTAGGTATCTTCTCTACAAGAACAATGTATTGGAATACTTTGACCTCACAGTATTTATGGATGAAGCAGGTTATATGAAGCCTCAGAAAGAAATATTCTTATTCACAGCTGAGCAACTTGGTATAAGTATTGATGAATTGCTACATGTAGGAGATTCTCCGGAGAACGATCTGGCTGGTGCTCTCCTAGCTGGTGCTAAAGCAGCACTCATTAATAGAGGTTTAGGGATCTCTATCGCAAGGATTGGTAGGAATGCTTTTATAATAAATGATCTCAGGAAGCTAGTGGAAGTTATTGATGAGTTTAACCGGGATGAAGATATGGGAAAAAAGGTTTTTACATAAATTATTAGATTCCTATTTGCTTATCTTAGACGTATTTATAGTATAGATTGTCACCAACTACTTCGTATAAGTGTGTACCGAATTCTCCTATGTATGTTCTAGCAGCTGTTGTTCTCACATAGATCCATGTATGTGGTACTCCATCTATTGGTGTATCAAATAATAAGCCATCAACAGTTTTACCATTTGTTGCTGATGCAAACCCTATTCCTGTTACTACTGCTCCTGTTGGTGATATGAAGAGGAGGTCTATATTCCATTTAACTGTTGCATGTACTTTCTCGTCAAGTACTCTTGTATGTACTCCTGAACTGTCGGTTCTCTGTGTAATTGTTCTCAGTTCCTGTGTAATAGCTATGTATTCAACTATTGCTCCGGGTACAGGGTTATCTACGCTTGCTTTGCTCAAGTCACCATATACCTCTATTACTCCATAATACTTGATGTCTAGTGGTGCGTTCCACTCATATACCCATTTATAGCTCTTTGACTCGTCGCCTTTGATTACATCATAGGATAGTTTTGATACTCTATACTCGTTTATGGTTAAGTTATCGTAGAAGCTATTATATTTCCTTGTTGCTGTGAATAGTGCTTTGTAACAAGAAGTTGCTAAATATATGTTGTCTTCTACGAATATCTTTGAAGAGACTTTAAGGGTGAAGGTTGAAGTTACATTTACTAATGTATAACCTGTCATTTGGAGAGTTTGTTTATCTGTACTTGGTGTAGCACTATAGTCTACTAATTCATATTTTACTGGTTTATCAGTTGTCCACAATAATAATGCTCCCCCGATCTGCCAGTAGCTACCAAATATACCACTTAGCTCTACTGTAAGGTTAC
>JAMOPC010000091.1 GCA_027064845.1 Desulfurococcales archaeon
GGTTCTTCTTTATTACATATATCCATTACACGTTTACATCTTGGCGCAAACCTGCATCCAGGCGGTGGAGATACTAAGTCTGGCGGAGTACCAGGGATCCATTCAAGCTTCGATATTTCACCATGCAATCTTGGAATACTTCTTAGAAGAGCCTGTGTATATGGGTGTTGTGGATTACCATATATTTGCTCAGACGTTCCAAACTCGACTATTTTACCAGCATACATTATCGCTACCTTGTCGGCAATTTCAGCTATTAGACTCAGGTCGTGAGTAATCAAAATAATTGACATATTGTATTCTCTCTGCAACTTCTTCATTAAATTCATAATCTGTGCTTGTACAACAACATCTAGAGCTGTTGTTGGCTCGTCAGCAATTACTAGTGGAGGATTTAGTGCTAGAGCCATCGCGATCATTACACGCTGTTTCATTCCACCGGATAATTCGTGAGGATAACTCTTTACTCTCCTAGGATCAATACCAACCATAGCTAAAAGTTTCTTAGCTTCCTCTATAGCTTCTTTCTTAGTCAATCCTTTATGTAGCATCAATACCTCAGCGATCTGGTCTCCAACAGTGTATACTGGGTTTAATGCATTCATTGCTCCCTGAAAAACCATACTGATTTTCTTCCATCTTATTTCTCTCCTAAACTCCTCATCACTAAGCTTAAGCAAATCCCTGCCTTCAAACATTATTTTCCCAGACACTATTCTACCGGGAGGAGGAACTAACCGTATTAGTGAATAAGCAGTTGTGCTCTTACCACAACCCGATTCTCCAGCTAAGCCAAGTACTTCTCCCTTATTAAGTGTGAACGAGACCCCATCTACAGCTTTTACTATACCTTTAGTGGTATAGAAATAAGTTTTTAGATCAACCACTTCAAGTAATTTTTCAGGCAAATCATACACCTCACTATTAAGCAGGGACTACTCTCCGTTTTCTCTGCCATTTTCGATAAACATATCTAATAGCATTTATATTTTCCTAAATTTAAATTTCTTAAGCTTAGTAATTTATAGGGAAGTAATATGGTAATAGTACCCTTTATTCCAAGCCCTATGGAGGCTGTGAAAACGGCCTTAGCAATGGCAAGGGTTAGTGCTAGTGACATATTATACGATCTCGGTGCTGGAGATGGACGAATAGTTATTGAAGCAGCTAGGAGAGGGGCTAAAGCAGTCGCCATAGAAATTGATCCAAGTCTGGCCATGCTAATATGGTGTAAAGCAATAGAAGAGAAGCTAGAAGATAAAATAGAAGTATTGAATGAGGATTTTTTCAAAGTATATCTTGGGAATGCGACAGTCATATATCAATATGTTTATCCAAGTATTTCCGCAGAGTTGGCAAAGAAGTATGAAAAAGAACTTAGAATTGGGACACGTATAATTGCTCTAGATCTACCCATACCCGATTGGATCCCGGTCATTGTTAAGAGATTTATTGACGAAAACGGTGTTTTACGCACAATTTTTCTTTATGTGAAGGGCATTAGTAATCCAGAATCTTGGAAATTAAGAATTAATAGTATATCTCCTAAAATCCTTTCCCACGTGATGGGTATTGCTAGAAGTAGTTAAACAAACAACTGTCTGGAGCAAACGTAAACTTTACTTCTTAAGAGGAGAGCCTCTGTACGGGTATATAGGTTTTGGTGTTATTGATAGAGGTACCAACGTATTACAAGTCAGGCCAACTACTCTCTGTCCCCTTAACTGCATTTTTTGCAGTGTAGATGCCGGACCTAAGAGTAAGAACAGAACAGCTGAGTTCATAATAGATTATTTATCAATTTATAATGCCACTATACAAGTAGCCAAATATAAAGGAGGGGGCGTTGAAGCACTTATAGATACTATCGGTGAGCCATTTACTTATCCTCAAATAGTTGATCTCGTGAAGCTTCTTAAAAACAGCGTTTTTATACGATCAGTTGCTGTTGAGACACATGGTGCTTTACTAAATAAGAAAATAATAAACAAACTAGAAGAAGCCGGATTAGACAGAATTAATTTAAGCATCGATACTCTAGACAAGGAAAAAGCAAAATATCTACAAGGTACTAGTTGGTACAATCTAGATAAAGTAATAGAGCTTGCCGAATATATTGTTAAAAGTACAAAGATAGACCTACACGTAACACCCGTATGGGTGCCAGGAATAAACGATGAAGATGTGATCAATGTTGTCAAGTGGGCATATAGAATAGGTGCTGGGAAAAAATGGCCACCAGTTACGATTCAGAAATATAATGTCCATAAATATGGAAGAAAAATCCCGGGAATAAAGCCACTTACATGGAGTAGCTTCTGGAGGAAAATTAAGAAAATAGAAGAAGAAATAGGAATTAGAGTAACCTGGACAATGGATGAATGGGGTATGAAAAGAACAAAGAGATACCCATGCCCATATAATGTAGGGGAAAAAGTTATTGCTGAAATATTGTTTCCAGGTGTATTCAGAGGCGAATATATAGGAGTGATCAAGGATAGACGCGGAGAATGGTTAGTAACAATTCCAGCAAGAAGGATTAAAAGAGGAACACGGTATGTGGTCGAGATAATAAGTGATAAAGACTCATTACTAATAGCAAGAATTATAGGGAAACTATAACGATAAGCTTAATAATCCACCATAATATCCAGAGAATACTAGGAGGGGGCCAGCCGATAGCCGAGGCTCTTAACCCGTAGGTCCCGGGTTCAAATCCCGGCGGGCCCGCTTTCTCTCATTAAAATAACCTCCTTCTAAAGTTGAAACTAACTCATATATTACTATAAGTTAACTACTAATTATAGGGAATTGATCAATGGATGCCAATGAGGAAAAAAATATTTACTTAAGACCACTTTTCAAGAGAGAAAAAATACTAATTGATAAACTATTCATAATTCCTGGGACCCCATTATTATATATTAAGAGTGAAGACATGATAGTATTTTCCGATGTACACTTGGGTTTTGAAGAGGCTGTTGCTAGAGGACTAGATTATACTGTTCGTGGAAAAAGCTCAGGATATGCTGGAATGTTTATTCCAAGAATTCAGCTAAAGAAAACGCTTAGCATTCTCGAAAAAGTTATCAGGATCCTTCGGCCTAAAAAAGTTCTCATAAACGGTGATCTTAAACATGCATTTGATAGATTACTAAGACAGGAGAGAAATGAGGTTAAGAAACTTCTAGACTATTTACTTGAAAAAAACGTCAGAGAAATACTAATTGTTAGAGGAAATCATGATAACTACTTACCAATAGTATTAAAAGATTATGGATTAGAACTATACAGAATATTTGAACTTACCATTAAGAACTACCGCATATTATTTCTACATGGACATTTCGACTACGATATCCGAGAATATGACATTATCATAATAGGTCATGAACACCCTAGCCTCAGATGTTTTGAGATCTATAGGTTCCCCGCATT
>JAMOPC010000092.1 GCA_027064845.1 Desulfurococcales archaeon
TTTTGTCAATTGTTAAAACTATGATCGGTGATAAATTACAATTTCAACGATCTATTAATAGAATTAATCTTGGAGGATATATAGAGTCTGCAGTATTAAAAGATCTAGTACTAGGTATGTACTCAATAATAGCGTCAAAAGATAAGCCAATAATGGAAGATAAACCTGATAAATTAGTAAAAACGTGCCAAATCATAAAAATAAAGAAAAATACAGAAAGTGAAAATAAAAAAGATAAGAAAAAAATAGGAGACGCTGATGCTATTTTACTTTTTGATGGAAAACCCTATTATGGTATTGATATATCTATTAGCAATATCGATGAAGATCAAAGCAAACTTAAAAAGTATATTAGAACAAAGATTAATTTTAATTTAACTCTAATTCCTGATAAAAAAATATTCAGAAAAATAAACAATTATACATATTCAATACCTGCTTATGTATTCCTACTATTGTTTTAATAATACTAATATGATTCAATAAGTGTCATTCTTAGGAATATTATAATTTAAACTAGATTTTTAGTTCTCTAGGAATAGTTTCAGAAGGAACATGGAAGCCCAGTTTGATCTCATATATTAGAAGTTCTTTTTCTAGCTTTCTGTAATTAGGACAGTATTTTTTAACACATGACCAAAAAATTTTGTTATGTTTTGGTTCTATTATATGACAGACCTCGTGGTCAATAATGTACGAAATTAAATGGTTTGGAAGATATTTTGCTAAGGCATTTATTGTGATGGCTCGGACTGCAGCTTGCCCATTGCGTTTTGATTTTCCTTATAACAATTTCGCATGGATTAATTCCTAGGATCTCCCTTGTTGCTTCATCTACGAGTTTTTTTCACAAGGTTTCTGAATATGGCATCATTTCTTTTTACTAGTTCAATGTTTTTGATTGCTCGATGACATTGAGGAGTTCGGAGTATTTTGTCTTGATCCACAGCTTGTGTTTTTCTAAAATCCTATACGCTTCGTTCTCATTACTACCTTTCGGGAGAACTATTAATACTCCCCAAGGCCTGATTTCGAGTCTTGGTCTTATGTATTTATGATGTCTTATCTGTATTTTCACTTACTTCTGCTGGTCTGTGTCAATGTTTTTTCACTCTCTCGACAAGTTGTTCAATGAGTTTCTTTACTTCCTCTTTTGAAAGACCTTCTTTCATCCTTCGCGTAGAATTGTTATCGCAATAATTCTCTCTATGTCATGTACTAATTTGGGATTTTGTTTCCAGCCTGGCACATTGGTCTTGTCCTTTATTTTCTCTATGAGTTTTCTTGTAGTCTGAATTGCATGTAGTTGCTTAAAGCCTGCATCAACTAGTGTTCTATAGACAATGTATTCTCTATGCCCAAACTGTAGTTTTGTTTGTTCTACTTTTTAGGCATTTAATTGCTCCCAAAGCCTCTTAGCTTCCTCCCCCACTTTTCCAAGAGAGCCTCTATCTTATTGGCTCGGATACATAGACAGGGTCGTTACGAGCGTATAATCTAAACCTGAATATACACATAATAAGAGTCGAGGCATTCTCTTCATGACTTATATCTCTACTTCGTATAAATTCTTCAAAGAACTTACGGTCAATAGTGATAGGAGAAAACTCTGCCTCCCTCTCTAAGACCTGTAGAGAACGACCTATAGCCTCAATCGTCTTTCTATAGTATCTCTCTGCTAATTCTTCCTCATGACTACTACCTACAAAGTTCTTCATGTAGAACGTATATATGTCTGAGAGCCACTTGTACTCTTCTCGTTCCTGCCTCGTAAGCTTTGGGGCTATGAGCTCGTATAATTTACGAAGTACACGATAGTTCTCAGTGAATTTTCTCTCTAGGTCTTTGTCCTTAACTAGGTTCTCTGCCCTGCTTCTCACGTGCTTAAATAATTCTTCTTCACTTTTAATACTGGGTCTTGGACCAATGGGCTGTAGTAATCGTTGAAGTATTGTTCTAAACCTTCCTAGAATGTCTTCAACGTCGAATACTGCTCCCTTAAGGTCTTTTTCTCTCGTACATAGCGAATGCTTTTTCAAGCTCATCGAATATTCCTATGAAGTCTATGACAAGTCCGTATTCCTTGACGCCATGGTAGGGTCTGTTGACTCTTGCAATAGTTTGTAGGAGTCTGTGTCCTTTCAAGGGTTTGTCGAGATACATTGTCTGGAGTATTGGTGCATCAAAGCCTGTTAGAAGCATGTCTGTAACAATTAGTATTCGGGGGTTCTCCTCGGTCCTGAACTTTTCTATAATCTTCTGGACAGCTTCCTTAGGGTCTGTTGCATGGTATCTCTTCATTAGCTCTCTCTTGTACTCTTCTATCAACTCATCTTTCTCCTGACTCTGGAAGGTCATTACAACCTCACTATACTCTGGAGGTAGGTACTTGTCTAAGGCTCTCTTGTATATGACACAAGCTCTCCTACTAGTTGCTACGACCATGGCCTTGAATCTACCGTCGACATTCTCTCGGAAATGCTTTGCTATATACTCTGCAACCTTGTCTATTCTCTTTGGGTCTTCTAGAAACATCTTGAACTTCTGTACATCAAGCTTTCTGACTGTACGAATATATTTCCTTCTCTATTTGGGATCCCTGCAGGAATGAGTTTCTACCTCAGCGAGTAATGTATTATCAGCTTTGTACTACAAGAATAATCATATTAATAATGGAGGATAACCTTTTATACGATATTGCTAGTAGCTTCAACCAGATTCTCCTAAACGGGTTCATATTTAAAGTAAAAGAGCTTAATGATAAAATCCTCCAAGAAATAAAATGCTTTAATCCAGAAGGCAAGGGCTACTACTTAAAGATAAGAAGCTACCAATACTATACCAATACTAAGCCCTAGGGAGCTAGCAGCCTATATCAACTTACTCTCAGCACTGGACATACTACCAGTAAAAACTGCATCAATAATACTGGGACCACCACCGGAAATAGCAGAGTAGTAAAACACTGCCTAAATGTTTTTCAGTATTTCTTGAAGATCCATTGTCAGAGGTAGTGCTACTAAATCATGCCAACTAGCAATATTCTTCTTAGTGATTATTTTCTCCGGAGCTATATTCAATAATAAAGAGGACTTGACGATAATGTCTAATATATATTTTAATGCATTTCTCTTTTCCAGATCGGTCTTCATGCTTTTCTTAAACTCTAATCTTAGTGAGAACGGGTTAAGACTCAAATAGCTTATATCACTATATCCCGGAACATCTGGAGCTATTAGAAATACGGAATCTGCTTGCCCTAGGTCATTATATTCTAATACCTGTTTGTACCCACTATATGCCCTCCTATAAGAGGGCTCCACCTCTCCTATCGCGATTACGTCATCCGTATCTATTGATGGAAGTTTTACATCGGGATTTACTCTAGGAGCAGGGCCATATAAATTATGAATAGTTATTTCTGGTA
>JAMOPC010000093.1 GCA_027064845.1 Desulfurococcales archaeon
ATAGTATTGTTTTCCCTTTTTTCTTATATTCCTCTAGAATTTCCCAAACAGCCCTCCTACTGTTTGGATCCATTCCAGTAGTAGGTTCGTCGAGGATAAGTATATCCGGATCGGGTAGTAGAGCTATCGCTAATGCTAATTTCTTCTTCATTCCCCCACTATATTTTATCACTAATGTATTCTTGTATTCAGTCAAACCTAGCTTCTCCAATAATTCATTAATTCTTTTCTTTGCATCATTCTTATTTAATCCATAGATCTGGGCGAAAAACAATAAATTCTCCATACCCGTAAGTCTCTCAAATAACGAGGGTTCTTGAGGACAATATCCAATATTTCTCCTAGCACTAGGATCTGTAGGTGGCTTCCCCCTAATCAAAACCTTTCCACTAGTTGGTTTTATTATCCCTAATATTATGTTAATCAAAGTAGTTTTACCAGCGCCATTAGGACCAAGTAATGCATAAGTAGTTGACTCTCTTATTTCCAAGTTAATATTATCGAGTACTTTTCTTGAATCATATACTTTTGTTACATTTGTTATTTGTATCACAGTCATTTATTATCAGCCACCTTTAGGGTCAAATATATTGTTTACAAATCATACTATTTATATTAAGGAATTGTTTTGCATCACAAAATAATTTTGAAGAATAAATTTTATGACGCAATATATTATTTGTGATTCATAAATAAGTGTGGTGAACAAATTATTGGTGAATGATAAATCTTTATCGGAGTTGGAAAAAATTCTATATAAGGTTTCAAAAACTCTTCTAAAACACTATTATGTTGTTCTTGGGATGATCTATGTTGGTTGGGCTCTTTGGGCATCATTTATATTTCTTGTTATGATAATTGTTGAAGCTACTGGTTCTTCGTATTATATATTCTATGCAATATTGGTACCTACTTGGTTTATAGCGTTCTTCTTTAATAACAAGAAACTTCCAGAAATTGTTAAAGGCGCAATTTCTTTATCGGGAAAGGATGTAGAGCTTGATGAGTTTGTTAAAAAAGCTAATAGAATGGGGTCTTTGTTCTGGGTACTGGGAGTTATAATCTATATTGTAATGACTGTTGTAATACCATTGATAAATGAATCATATGCAGTAACCGCGGCTGCTTCGGGATTAATTATATTATTGGCGACTGGTAACATGGGTGTCTTTTATCCTCTCAAGAAATATGCTGGTATGACTATTAAAGAACCAGTTATAGTGCTTTCAGGAATGTATTTATCAGCACTACTTCTATTCGTTATTGATGGTTCCAGAAGCTTCGTGTGGAGTTATGCGATAAATATATTATTGATCGCATACTTATTGTTAGCATTATATTGTTTCATACTCTCAGTAAAGTAACTTTAGCTGTAACGATGATGTTTATGGAGGAAGACTCTGCAAAGAGAATCATAGAGTTATTTAGGAGTAGGGGGTTTAGCTCATCTATTAGAATAGGTATAATGATTTATCTTCTCGCTAAGAAGAAGGCATTTTTCATGGATATGGTTAGCGACTTAGATATTACTCCGGGAAATCTTTGGAGTCACTTAGTTAAACTTCAAGGGGAAGGATATATTGAAATCAAATATGTTTTAACGGATCGTCCTCGAAGATTAATAGTTTTAACAAAGAAAGGGACTGACGAAATACTAAGACTACTTAATGAGATAATGAAAATACTTAATTTACTAAAGAGTTAACATAAAGACTTATGTGGATCCAGGTGTCCTTGACTATACTTATTTATTCCTTGTTCTACAATTATGTATTATTGTCGTAGTCTGCTAACTCTTATTGACCGCGAGGCTGAGGAGAGAATTGGTTGATTATAGGATCATTAGTCATCCTGTAATTGATTTTAGGAGAGGACGTAAAATAAGATTCTATTATAACGATAAGATTATTGAGGCTTATGAGGGCGAGAGCGTATTAGCAGCCCTTTACGCTGCTGGTTATAGGGTTTTCTCATATAGCCCTGATGGTAAGAGACCCCGTGGAGCTTTCTGTATGATTGGTAAGTGTAGTAGTTGTTTATCGATAGTTAATGGTGTTCCCAATACTAGGATTTGTATAGAACCTGTTAGAGAAGGGATGAGAGTATATAGTCAAAAAGGATTTCCAGAAGTACCAAAAGTAGAGAAGGTTGTTGAAGCTGAAACTATTGTTTTGAAGCCCGATGTACTAGTTATTGGTGGGGGGCCTGCTGGTCTTCAAGCATCATTAACACTTGCTGAACATGGGTTGAAAGTAGTGCTTGTTGATGAACACTTTAAGTTAGGAGGCCAGCTTGTTAAGCAGACACATAGGTTTTTTGGAGCTAAGAAGTTTTATGGTGGGATTAGAGGCTTTAATATAGCTTCTAAGCTTTCACGAGAAGTTATGGATAATGAGAATATAGAAGTGTTTCTGAGAGCTTATGCATATGGTATTTTCAAGAACGGGTATGTAGGTGTAGCTGTTAGAGGAGAGAAGCCATTAAATCTACTAGTCAGGCCAAAAGCTATTGTTGCTGGTGTTGGTGCTTCTGAGAAAATGATTATGTTTGAAAACAATGACCTTCCCGGAGTAATGGGTGCTGGAGGAGCACAAACACTTATGAACGAATACGGTATTAAGCCTGGGGAAAAAGCACTAGTTATTGGTGCTGGTAATGTTGGTTTAATAATAGCATATCAGCTCCTTCAAGCAGGAGTAAAAGTACATGGAATAGCAGAGATCATGCCAAAAATTGGGGGTTGGTTTGTTCACGCAGCCAAGGTTAGGAGATACGGCGTCAAAATATACACAAGACACACAATAACTAAGGCTATTGGAAGAGATAGAGTGGAAAAAGCAGAGATAGCTATGGTTAATGAACATTTCCAGCCAATTCCTGGGTCCGAAAAAGTATTTGACACAGACCTAGTATTATTGGCTGTCGGACTACAACCTAATTATGCGTTCTTCAGCCAAGCGGGTGCAGTGATGAAATATATACCAGAGCTCGGAGGATTAGTGCCTCTCAGGACAAGGTATTTGGAAACTAGTGTAGAGAACCTCTATGTAGCAGGAGATGCTAGTGGTATTGAGGAAGCAACAACAGCCTTTATTGAGGGAGAAATAGCAGCATTAAGCATTGCTATTAAGCTAGGAGCAGGCGATAATAAAACGATTAGGAGGCGGGAAGAACTGCTTGATTATCTATGGAACGAGTATAGGAAAAGCCCTGTTGTTATGAGGGCTTGTCAAGGCAAGCTCAAAGCTACTGTTTCTGAAGAAGAAATGGAGAAGATCAGAAGGGGTGAGCTGGATGGGATTTAAGGAAACAGGCATTATAACTTATGAAGAACTAGTAGAAAAACAACTTATTCCACCAAAGGAAAGACTAGAGAAAGGACCCATAGCTAT
>JAMOPC010000094.1 GCA_027064845.1 Desulfurococcales archaeon
TCTTCTGAGTACCATCACCCAAAATCTCTAGTCTCTCAGGAGTTTTTCTAAGCTTGTTTATGAAATCATATATAACCCCATGTCTTAGACGAGGACCAACTATATTAGCATACCTAAGCGATAACCCTTTGAAACCATATAGATGAGCATATGATGATAAGAGTGCTTCACAACCCGCTTTTGATGCCCCGTAGACACTAATAGGTTTTATGGGATGTGTTTCAGGAGTAGGTATTTGCTCGGCATCACCATAAACAGTACTGCTGCTTGCAAAAACAAACATTTTCACACAACCAGCTTTTCGAGCAGCTTCTAATAAATTAAATGTAGCAACTAAGTTCTCACGAAAATGAACTAGAGGTTCAGTAACGCTTACCCTAACCTCTGGATTAGCAGCATAATGGAAAACAATATCAATATCTTTGACGATTTTTTCAACAACATTATAATCCTTCAGATCTCCTTTTACGAATTCGAAATTCTTATTACTCAAATGTTTCTTAATGAAATCAATACTACCGCTACTGAGGTTATCTATAATTCTAACAAAATACCCCTTATCAATCAAGTGATCAACTAAGTGACTCCCAATAAAACCAGCACCGCCTGTGACAAGCACTCTATATGTATTCACTACTACACACCTATACCACTTATCATTTATTGATTACAGTATTTAGTGTAGTTAATTTAATTACTTATTTTAAAACATATTCGGTCCTAACTCCTTCTTCTTCGACTCTAATTATCCATCCCCTAACTTTTTTAACTAATTTAACTTGTTTCAAAATATTCTCTGCTTCCCAATAATTACTAGTTAATGCTATGAGAGAACCTCCAAGACCTGCTCCTGACAATTTTACACCATATGCTCCCAATTTTAAAACATAATTTCTTATCTCTTCGATAAATGGGTGACTTACTTCATAATAATCCCTAAGCAGAATGTGTTGATAATTCATGAACAATCCTATTAAATCCAACATATTATGAGACTTATAATACTGCCTAAAGTATTCATCACCAAGCACTTTTATTAATTCATTTATTGAAACAGTTTTTCCGCGAAGAACCCTGATCGCTAGTTTAGTTGATTCGTTCATTTTAATTGTAAATACTATTCTATTTCTTAAGTTTTCGGGTAACTTGTAGAGATATTTATTAAGAATACGTAGATCGAGTTTTTCCCACTCTACTTCATCTATTCCTTTACATAAAGACTGTTTTAGTCCTTCTCCTAATTCTTGCATAGAACAAAGCATTTCTAGAGCTTCCTTCAATTCCTTTTGCCTAATACTATGAATATTGATTGTTTTGTGTCTGATACCAGAATCTATTACAAGAAATAACCCATTCGGTATAGGAAGTTTCTCCGTTATTACTGGCGGCTTAGTTTTTATTATTAATACCCCGCCAATCGCTGAAGCATATTGATCTAGCCTACCACATGGTATTCCTAAGACCTCGTGTTCAGCTATATATGCATCTTCAGCTATTTCATGTTGTTTTAGCCCTAATCCGTATAATTCATCAATTGCTTTAATAGAAGATACAATAAGGGCAGCACTGCTTGCCAAACCAGCCCCTATAGGGATCTCACTGTATATCAATATGTTTAAATCATTTATTCTTAACTTGTATTTTTCCTTGAATAATAACAACGTAGCGCGTAAATAATTACCGAAAAAATCACTTGGCAATAAATTTAGATTATTTATGCTGAAAACATCTATATATGGTAAACCTTCATGCATTAAGTTCAATGAAATAATATGTGATTTCCCTTCTGACTCCGATAGAGCTATATAAGTCCTCATATTAACAGCCACTGATACAACGGGCAATCCCTTATAGTCTTGATGAGTATTTAGGAAATCAATCCTACCAGGTGCTGAAGCAATTACATATGGCTTTTTTCCAAACAGCTTATAATGTTCTTCAAAAACTCTTTGTAATGTACTCAAACTGTACTATCACCTATATTTCTTGTATCAAGAAAATGGAGTATAAGAATAATCAGTAACAAAAATGGATTAAGAAAAACCTATGACTTAGCTAGGACTGATTCGTCTTCTTATCCCAAAGACCTACTAGTATAAATGTAATTGTCCCTAGTATTAGTGCTGGAGGAGCCGATATGTATATGCTGTCCCAGATAGCCCATTCAAGCACTCCTTCTTCAACGTCTAATGTTAATGGCAATGTATATATTATTAACGCCATCCATGCAAGTAGATTTACAATTATGCTTGCATAAGCTGCTTTTCTACCAGGCTTATCCCAATATAATCCAAGAAGGAAGGGTATTCCCTGAACCATCAATATCAATTCCCAGCTAAAATTCATTAAGAAATATATAGTCTTAGCATACATGGCTATTATTAATGCTGTCACTGCTGTTACTGGTACTAATATTCTTCCTATTACTAGTTTTTGTTTATCACTTAACTCCGGTTTTGTCTTAGAAAGGATATTATTTACGATCATGGTTGGCGGTATGAGCATCGCTGAATCCGCACTACTCATTAACGCTGCAAGTAATCCTATAGAAAATATTGTGAATGGTATAACTGGTAGAAGTTTTAATCCTAGTATAGGTATTATTTGGTCAGGATTATCTAGATCGGGTATGATGAGTCTTCCGAAGATACCAATGGTAGCTGGTACGAGGCCTAATATAATATAAGTTATTCCAGCCATTATACTGCTAATTTTACTGATCCTCTCATCACGAGCTGACAAAGCTCTTTGGACAAGATCTTGACAAGATAAACTACCTAAGCCCTGAACGATCCATGATGAGATATAAAATGCAGCTCCCAAGAATCCTGTATATCCAAGATACCCCCATTCGTTCTCCGGAAGTATTGAGAAATCAGATAGTGGTATCTGTTTACCAATAACGCTTAATCCACCAGCTGCTGAAACAACATATGGTAATAAGATAATTACACCTATTATTAATAGGAACGACTGTATAAGATCTGTTAGTGCTACACTCCACATTCCCCCAAGCATAGTATAAATTATGGTGACCACAGTACCTATGATCAATCCAGTAGAATACGGTAATCCTAGAAATACATTAAATATTGCACCAAATGATAAGAGAAGAGATGCTGTCCAGCCCATATAGGCAATCACTTGTACGATCGCCGTTATCAATTCCATTCCCTCACCGTATCTTTCCCTAAAGAAGTCGCTTACTGTTAAGTATCCTCTTTTCCTAAGAATCGATGCTATGAATAACCCAAACAATATTATACATAGCCCAGCACCTATAGGATCCATTATAACACCACGATAACCAAAACTATAAGCCATGCTAGCTCCACCAATAACCACCCCTGTACCAAACCATGTAGCCAGAATTGTGCCATAAGTCAATAG
>JAMOPC010000095.1 GCA_027064845.1 Desulfurococcales archaeon
GAGGAATACCCATTATTAACATTATTGCTTAATGCATTAGAACTAGCTAGAAAACTACTATCAAGAAAAGATGTCTTAGAAAACTTAAAGAAAAGAGGGGATATCGCACTCGTAGTAGAAGATAATAAATCTTATATATTGATCCCAGACACCGCTACTTATATCCAAGCAAGTGGAAGAACCTCTAGACTATACCCAGGAGGCATAACAAAGGGATTATCAATAATTATAGTTGATGATCCCAGGCTTTTGAACGGATTAGTAAAAAGAATGAGATGGTTATTCGAGGATTTTGAGATAAAAGCCCTTGAAGAGATCGATCTCGAAAAAACCATTAAGGAAATAAATGAAGAACGGTCACGCGTTAAGAAGATTCTAAGAGGAGAAATAGAAGTCGAAAAAACAATAGAGTTAACAAAATCAGCGTTATTAATTGTAGAATCACCTAACAAGGCAAGAACAATAGCTAATTTCTTCGGAAAACCCTCTGTCAGATTATTGGAAAATGGCATGCCTGTCTACGATGTCACAACAGGTGATTATGTCTTATCCATAATAGCAAGTATCGGACATGTATATGACCTAGTCGTTGACGATGGGATCTATAATTATGGTGTAAGAATAGAAAATGGAAGATTTATCCCAGTATATACTGATATCAAAAGGTGCAATGATTGTGGCTACCAATTCACAGCCGAGGAAACAAGATGCCCAAAATGTGGATCCAAGAATATTTCGAGAAAACTAGACATAATCAACGTATTGAGAGACCTTGCAAGCGAGGTTGATATAGTATTTATAGGCACCGATCCAGATACTGAAGGTGAAAAGATCGGGTGGGATCTTAAGGTACTATTAGAACCATATACTAGGACAATTAAAAGAATAGAATTCCACGAGATAACGCGTAAAGCAATTCTCAACGCTATTAGGAACCCCAGAGACTTCAACCTTAACCTCGTAGAAGCACAAATAGTTAGAAGAGTAGAAGACCGGTGGCTGGGATTCGCATTATCACATAAAGTACAAAAATACTTCTGGCCAATGTATTGTTTCAAAGTCCTTCAACCTGCTTTGAATAGACTAATAAGGAAAAAGAAACATGTAGAAAAAATGCCAAATTGCTGTGTTGAAAACAGAAATCTAAGTGCTGGAAGGGTACAAACACCTGTTCTGGGATACATTATTCAAAGATTCAAAGAACATAACGACAAGAGTAAATGGAAATATTTATTAATTATATCGGTAAACGAGCATCGTCTACGAGTAGACGTTGATAGATCCATTGTAGAACAAATGGGTATCGAGACCACTGACCAAATAATAGGACAAAAAGTAACTATTAAAGAAAAAGAAAAATACGAGGACACTATAAATCCTCCACCACCTTTCACAACTGATACACTTCTCGAAGAAGCATCAATAAGACTAGGATTATCAACAACTAGAACAATGGAAATAGCACAAGAACTCTTCGAACTAGGTTTAATAACATACCACAGAACTGATAGTACGCGTGTAAGTGAAGCAGGAATAAATATTGCAAGACAATACCTCGAAGAGAAATACGGAGAAAAAGCTAAAGAAGTATTTAAACCCAGAACATGGGGAGCAGGAGGAGCACATGAAGCTATAAGACCGACTAGACCTATCGATGCCGATAGACTCGCAGAACTAGTAAGGGAGGGAGCAATCATACTTGTCAGACCATTAACGAGGCTACATTATGAAGTATATAGGCTTATCTTTAACAGATTCATAGCTAGCCAAATGATCCCGGCAAAAGTCGTCAAGCAAAAAGTTATTGTCAAAATAGGTAATTACGAAAAAGAAGTTGAAAGAGTAATAAAGATCACGGAGAAAGGATTCTTAGAAATGTATGAAACGGTTTACGAAGAACCAGAAATAAAGGACGGAGAATACCCCATCGTAGATGTAGATATACTTAAGCCGCCGCTAGCAAGATACCACGATGTAATCAAATGGATGAAAACCCAAGGGATCGGAAGACCCAGCACTTATGCTAAAATAATACAAACACTCATAGATAGAAGATACGTAGATGTAACAAAGAAGGTAAAAGCACTCATACCAACAAGACGAGGAATAATGGTATATGAAGACTTCTTAACAAAGTACTTCAAGGAAGTAGTAAGCGTAGAAGTCACTAGAAAGTTAGAAGAAAAAATGAAAGAAATAGAAGAAGGAAAAAGAAACTACCAAGATGTATTAAAAGAAATATTTAGAGAACTACAAGAAAAAGTTATTGAGAACACTGAAGTTAACAAACAACTAGAGGAGCTGTGGAACGAGTATTGCGGTGGGATGAAGAAGTACTGGTAAAAAACCCTTTTGAAGACAAAATTCATAAACCAACCCTTTATCTAGGCTTAATACATGCACATGTTTACCTCGAAGACAAAAAAGGAAATCTCGACAATGCTAGAAGATTAGTATATTTAGCTAGCGAGCAACATTTGGACACCCTTATTTTCCCATACATGCAACCATATGGGCCTATTATTAAGAAAAATCTTACAAAAAACTATATTAGAAAAAAGTATGGATTATCATTCGCTTCTGGCTACCTCTACAACTTGAATATCGTGGCTAAAAACTATGGAATAAATATCATGATCCCCGGAGTGGTGGAAAAAACCGGGTCTAAGCTATATATTTCGGCTGTATACATGCATGGCACAATAGGCGAAGAGCCTGAGAAATATAGGAAAATAATTATGTATGAAGAAGAAAGAAAAATCGGGTTCAATAAAGGAAAGACGATAAAACTATTTACAATTAGGAAAACACCATACAATATATTATTAGATGGAGAAGTATTATATCCCGAACTTGCGAGACTCTATGCATTTCTTGGTTCAAAATTCATGGTTGTAGCTTTATCTCCGGCTAATATTGTAAAAAACTATATCAGCGTACTAAAGACTTTAGCACAAATGATAAAATTACCTATACTATTTATTGGTGGAACATATTATGATGGGAATCGCCAATTATTGTTCTTATTACCGACGATGATAATTAATGAAAAAGGCGATATAATCTTTAAGCATCATAGCGAGGAACAAGTCATTGTACAAATACCAGTACATGCACTAGATTCTGGAAACAAGTATATAATTGATAAGAGCTTAGAATTCATATATAAACTATCCTTTAAAATAATAACAGGAAAAGCGAGGGGAAGGAAATGGATAATCTCGAGAAAGTAATACCAATAAAGCTTAAGTCTATAAATGATCTTGTCAGATTAGCTGCAACGATTTCAAGTCCACAAGCAATGATGTATATATTGAAATTTATTAATAATAACAAATTAATTATAGGCGTCCTCGGGGTATTTCGTGATTATTATAAGCTTTATGGACTACCAATGTTTTATTATTATTCTATAGATGCCAACGAGGCAAAAGAATTACTTGACGCAAATTATATTATAATATCGACAAATGACGAAAAAATAGAATTCTCTAAACATCCTAAACCAGGTCTATCGATCCCATTAATTACACTGGATAAAAAACCTCCTTTTATACCAGATCTAGACTAACTCCACTTAACTCCTCTTATAATAAAAACTCTTATTCCAGGAGGGCTAACAGTATAAGCTTCATAACCTAGTTCTTTGAGAATACTGTAGATTTTCTTAATAATTTTAGGATTCTTACCTCCAAAAACAGATATTCTACCACCTGGTTTGAGCAACTTGTCAAGACTAGAGAAGAAATCATATGAATAAAGAATAGGGTTCTTGGCAGGACATGGGCCCCCATCATGCACTATATGATCGTATTTAACACCTTTCATACTAAGAATTCGTATAATACATAATGCATCACCAAGAAAGATTTTCACGTTCTCCCTCCACAGATACTCTTGGAATTCCGGATAAGGATTAGAATATAAAGCTATACCTATTACTAATTGATCATTATCAATAGAATGAATTTTCATAGGCTTATTGTACTGTATACAATAGTTAGTCCTTCCTAAACCAGTCCCTATTTCCAGAACTTTTTCATTACTTTGTACAGCGTCAGCCCAGGCTATATAACAACCTAAAAGTACTACTCTTTCCCAATCTTTACCAAGCATTTTTCTTCTATATCCAATACCTCCAGTTATTTCATCAATATATCTTGCAATATCTTTATCTTGATTTTTGATACTATTATACGTATTTTTAGCGATTATTCTAGTGATCTGATCAGCTTTTTCAAAGTTGTTAAGAAGGATATTTTTAATAATACATGGGATTATGCTAACTTTATAATTATATTTATTAATATATTTATTGTTTGATTTTTGAAAGAAACTAGTCATGTTTTACCTTGTTCGTATTATCATTCTTTTGCCCATCACTACCCAGTACTCTACTTCAACACCAGGTTTTAGTTTTTCTAATAGTTTTTCATCCGTGGGTTTTTCTACCTCGAATGTTTCAAAAGTTTCCATATCCATTATCTGGAACATATCTCCCATATCAGCAATTATTTGCCCAACACGTTTTTCTATAATAGGTACTTCTACTCTTTGATCAACAGGTGCTACTAATGTTTTCTTACTTCCAGTGAATAAACCTATTGCTACTACATGTGCTTTAGCACTTCCATGTTTACCTGTTTTTGCCTTGCTCATTTCAACTATTTTACAAGGTTCACCATCTATTATTATGAAGTTACCTGGTCTAAGATCTCCGAGTGTTGCATAGGTTTTGCTCATATTTTTCACCAGGAAATATTTATTTTTATCCTTATTCTTTAACATTATTTATGCTAATTAAAATTATTGGTTTCTTGTGTTTTTCATATGCTTAACAATTGTATGAATGGGTTCACCAATAATGTATTCAGCGATTTCTCGCACCATTTCGGATATCGTCAAGTGTGGATAAGGGGTCTCAGCTATTTTCTTAAAGTCTATTTTTTCTATAACAAATGGCAGGAATGAAGATATAACTTCTGAAGCACTGGGTGAGATTATATGTATACCTAGGATCTGCTGCTTTTCTTCAGATAACAATATCTTTACGTATGAATACTTACTATCTTTAATACGTACAGCCGATAGATACGATATTGGTAGTTTAACTTTCTTGTAGTTGATTCTCTTCGACTTAAGTTCCTTTTCTGTATAACCAATCCAAGATATTTCTAACCCAGAGAATATAGTTTGCGGAACAAGTTGATAATTAAGAGTAATGGGTTCTTTTCCTACAATATTTCTATACGCTGCAATACTTTCTAGCATTGCTTTATGAGCTAATAATGGGCCCCCTACAACATCACCAACAGCATATATATCAGCATTTGTTGTTCTGTAGAATTTATCTACCTTTATGAAACCATATTGATCTACTTCAACACTTGCATTTTCAAGACCTATTTCGTTTGTTTTGGGGATCCTCCCGATCGATACAAGGATTTTGTCTACAGTTAATGTTTCATTATTCGATAATTCAACGACTAATTTTCCATCTTTTTTCTTAATATCTTTAACTATTACGCGTTCTCTGATTTGTACACCATTTTCTCTCAAAAATCTACGTATTGTTAAGGCTACATCCTTATCGAGGAATGGAAGAATATGCTCCATCGCTTCTACTAGAACAACCTCTGTACCTAGCTGAGCAAATATGTTAGAGACCTCAACACCTATAACTCCACCACCAACTACTAGCAATTGTTCTGGTTTCTCGCCTATATAGAATATTTCTCTATTACTCAATATGTCTTTATTGAAACGTATACCTGGTAATGGCTTCGGATCTGTTCCTAGAGCTAGAATAATTTTCTTGGCTTCTATGATGCCCTCGTTTGTCTTGACCTGTTTAGGTGATATCAATCTGCCCTTTGAATTAATGATTTCTATATCGTGTTTGTCTAGTAAATACTCTATCCCTTTTCTGGACTCGTCCACAACTTCTTTCACAAATTTACTGATTTCTTTCCAATCAGTACGAATTTCTGCATTTACTTTTTTTAAGGATCTGTATGCTTCAGCTAGTAAGTATAATGACTTACTAGGTACACATCCATAGTTTGTACACTCACCACCAATTAAGTTTTCCTCAATAACGGCTACTTTATGACCTTCTCTGGCAAGAAGTACCGCGGCAGGATATCCTGCTACACCCGAGCCTATTACAACATAATCGTATCTCATAATATCATGCTCCAAACCATCTTTTGTATTATTACTTATTCATTGTTTTTCTCTGCTACTATAATGTTTTAGTTTTCTCAGATAAACCCTCCAAGTAGGCGCAACATATTTTGGATGATTAGCTTTTACAATATCGATCCTACTAACTGTCGTGTTTCTTGGCCATTTCTTTGGTTCTTGTGGATTAGAATAAGCTGTTTTCACTATATTCTTGATCTTTTCTGCATATTTCTCGATGTTTTCAAGGGTTTCTGATTCAGTGAATTCTATCATTAATGCTTCCTTAACTATTAGAGGGAAATAGATCGTGGGAGCATAGAATCCTTCATCTAGTAGTCCCTTAGCAATATCTTCTGCTGATACACCAGTGTCTAGGTAGAGTTTTTCTGCACTGATAACTGTTTCGTGTTTCCTTGGCCTATCTTTTCCATAAGGGAGTTCTATGCCTTTAGTATTTTCAACGAGTTTATTAAAGTAATTAGTATTTAGCACTGCGTGCTCAGTAACCATTCTTAAACCCTTGGAGCCAAGCATCAATATGTATATATATCCCCATATCAGGGGTATCGTGTTACCAAAAAATGCTTTGAGCGATCCTATGCTATGCTTCGATGGTTTCTTTAAATAATATATTCCCTTCTCTTCATTGTATTCAACTAAATAACCAGGCAATAGGTCTTTTAGAGTTATCCCTTTATCTTCGTCAACCACTCTGTTTTTAACGCAAACAGGACCTGCACCAGGTCCTCCACCACCGTGAGGAGCCCCGAATGTTTTATGTATATTTATGTGTGCAATATCAAACCCCATGTCTCCAGGTCTAGCATATCCCATTATGCCGTTCAGGTTAGCTCCATCATAATATAATAGACCATCAACCTCATGTATTATTTCTGCTATCTCTACTATATTTTCCTCGAATAATCCAAGAGTACTTGGATTAGTTATCATTAATCCCGCTATACTTTCATCAACTATATTTTCTAAGGCATTGATATCTATGTTTCCATCTTTCCCTGAAGGCACTTCAATGACGGAATACCCACCCATAGCAGCACTTGCAGGATTAGTGCCATGTGCAGAATCTGGTATAATAATGTATTTTTTCTTTTCTGAATTTCCTCTTAATTCATGGTATTTTCTCATTATTAATATACCAGCAAATTCTCCATGAGCACCTGCTGCTGGGTGAAGAGAACAATAATCCATCCCAGTGATATTAGCAAGCCACTGTTGGAGCTCGTACATCATCTCAAGAAGACCCTGAATAGTTATTGTATCTTGTAATGGATGAACCTCTGTTATTCTAGGATCAGAAGCTATCTCCCAGCCTATCCTAGGATTATACTTCATAGTACACGAACCTAGTGGAACAGGGCCATTATCGATACCATAACTCATCTCTGTCAATCTCGTATAATGCCTAACTACTTCAACTTCACTTAACATTGGTAGTTCAGGTTCTTTGTTTCTCTTTATTTTCTCAGGTATGTTGATCTCTCCAACAACGTCAACTATTTCCTTTTCAAGCTCGGGCACAAGGAAGCCTTCCCTATCACTATTCCCTAGTTCAAATACTAGTGGTTCAGACCATTTAGCCTGCCTAAACATACCCACTTACCTCTCTTCCAATATTCTTTTAATCAAATGAACTAAGAGATCTATGTCTTGTCTTTGATGAACTTCTGTAAAAGCAAATAATGCTGTTTCACCAAGTTCTGGGTACAACTTTCCTAGATATAATCCACCATGTATTCCTTCTTCGAGTAATTTCTCGTGGATGAATTGATAGGGTACATTATATTCATTAAAGCTAACAATAAATTCTTTGAAGAAATCTGCTTCAAATATATTTGCTTTAATACCGTTCTTCCTCATTATTTTCATTGCGTAATGTGATTTATAGTATATGTGCTTACTTAGTTTAATCAAACCTCTCCTTCCCAGTAGGGATAAATAGATGGCAGAAGCTATAGCGGATAAGGCTTCATTAGTGCATATATTAGATGTGGCTTTAGATCTCCTGATGTGTTGTTCTCTTGTCTGCAAAATCATGGCAAAAGCTCTTTCGCCTCCTTCAATCGTCTGTGTTAAGCCAATTAGTCTACCAGGCATTTGCCGTAATAATTTTGGTTCATCTCTTATGGCGAATATACCTAGATAGGGGCCGCCAAAGTTAAGTCCTAACCCAAGAGGCTGACCTTCACCAACAGCTATATCAGCACCTAGTTCTCCTGGAGGTTTTATTAGACCTAGCGATAAAGGATCAACTCCTATTATAAACAATGCTTTATGATCATGAACTATTTCACTCACGTCAATAGCGTTCTCCTCGATCAAGCCAAAGAAATTGGGGTTCTGTAAATATACGGCAATAACGTCTTTAGACATCTTTTCCTTCAGATCTTCTTTATCTACTAACCCAGTCACAGGATCATATTTTATATATTCTATAACAACTCTTCCCTGACTAATATGAGGATATAAATAAGTCATAACTACTTCTTTGTGAAAAGGGTTCATATTGGCTGGAAGTAATATTTTCTTTCTATTCTTATTTACTCTCATAGACATAAGTAAGGCTTCAGCTAAGGCAGAGGCGCCATCATACATGGACGAATTAACTATGTCCATATCTAGTAATTCCGCCATTAAACTTTGATACTCAAACAAAGCTTGAAGAATACCCTGCGAGATCTCGGGTTGATACGGTGTATATGATGTCAAGAACTCTCCACGTGATATGATATATTTTATTACTGCGGGAACATAATGTGGTGCAGCGCCTCCTCCTATAAATGGTGGTATTCTCAATTGCTTGTTTTTAGCGAGTTTTTCGTTAACTATTCTCTTCACTTCTATTTCAGACAATGGTTTCTTTAAACCAATATTTAGTTCATCCCATTTGTCAGCAGGTATTCTTATATCATTAGGAATATCTCTAAACAATTCCTCAATACTCTTTATTCCAAGCTTTTCCATAATCTTTTTTCTAATTTTACTTGAAGAGTTAGGAATGAAAGGGTGAGCATCCACTTTCAGCAGTCCCCTCTACATAGATCAGCATTTATTCCTATTGAAAATATGTAGAATTAGATTAATAGATTTAGCTTTCCATAGTATGTATCCGAATAAATGGTGAGATGCCCATGAGAAGAATACAGCTACTCGATTTCCATGTAGAAAAACTAGGTGCTGAAACAGGTTTCTTCGGTGAATGGGAAGTTCCTATGAGGTACAAGAGCTCTATAGAAGAACATCTAGCAGTTAGACAAGCGTGTGGAGTTTTTGATGTAAGCCATATGGGGAGAATAAAGATCAGCGGAAAAAATGGTCTCGACTTCATACAATACATTTATACAAAAGACTTATCAAAGACGAAGACAGGCTTCATGAGTGGGCCTACTCTTGCTTTGAACCAGTATGCTAGAGTTAAAGACGATGAAATGTTATACAAAATAAATGATGAGGAGTGGCTTGTAGTAGTTAACGCATTAGTTATAGATAAGATGATTAATTACTTCAAAAAAGTCATCGAGGAGAAGAACTATGAAATAATAATAGAAGATTATACTAGTAAATATGCTATGATCGCCGTTCAGGGTCCAAAAACGGTTGAAATATTCGAAAAAATTAATGCAGGATGGGTAAATGACTTAAAACCATTAGAGTTTAGAATGAATGAAAAAATAAACAACATTAATGTTTTCTTGATAAGTAGGAGTGGGTGGACTGGAGAAGATGGTTTCGAAATATGGGGGGAGCCAGGACAGATAGCTAAGCTAATAGAGTTATTAATAAGTGCAGGGGCTAAACCTGTTGGAATAATAGCTAGAGATACATTAAGAATGGAGATGGGCTATGTTCTAGGAGGACATGAGTATGGAGAAGATCCTGTAAAATATCCTTGTGCCATCAGCCTACGCTATGGATTAGGTGCAATCACATGGAATAAACATGGATATGTTGGTGAACAAGCACTTAGAGCTTGTCTTAAAAATGGAGTAAGATGGATACGTATGGGTATAAAGATGTCTAAGAGACACGCCAGAATAATTCCAAGAGAAAATACACCAGTATTTATTGAAGGACAATATGTTGGCTGGGTAACTAGTGGAGCGTATTCTCCAGTACTTAAGAGAGGAATTGCTCAAGCATATATTGATTCGAGATACGCTATAGTGGATATACCAGTCACTATCCAAATTAGAGGAAAAGAGTATTCAGGCAAAATAGTTGATTTTCCATTTATCAACAAGTAAGTTCTCGCTAGATTACTTTTTTAACGACATACCTACCATAATCAATCAATACCTTAATATATCCCCTAAGCATTTCGTCTACAAAGGGATCCCCGGTATCCACTCTTAAATATTCTATATCTCTTATTTTCCGCTTAGTACTGACTACTAATATGTTATTTCTACCAACTTTTCGGATAATACTTGGAGATATTTGCTGATTTCCTCTACCAAAAATAAAGCCTTGTCCCCCAATTGGTGTGACTACAATCTTTGCTTTACCATATTTGCTTATTATTTGCAATAATGTACGTTCATCGGCATCCTTGGCTATTAGTTTATTATTAATAATTACATCAACTCCAAGCAGAGTATATGGAATACCCAATAGTTTATTAATTTCCTTAACAGTTGAACCAGGTCCTAGAATATATGGGGTATTTGGATCCATGTTTTCAACAATATATTCAGCAATAGCTCTTTTATTTTCATCCTCCTCGGAACCCTCATATATCGTTTTACTTGACTGAACATAGTGTTTAATTAATGGTATTTTTAAGTAGCAGTACAGTTTTATTATAAGTTTGTCCCTCCTATAAGCATCTTCATCTATGTCAAGAACTTCTCTTAACACAAATTCTACATTATCTTCTAGGAACTTTTCTAGAATAACGGCAGCATCGTGAGGACTATTAGCGAAAACTGCACTATACATTTTTACGCCACTAGGGACCCCCAATACGGGAACACTAGTACCTATCGATACACATATATCCCTAGCAGTGCCATCACCTCCAACAAATACTAGGAGATCAACGTTTTCATCGAAAACCATAATTCTGGCAATTCTGCGGGTATCTTCTGGGGTAGTAGGGTATTTTATCTCACCTACAATTTTAACGAGTTTATCTGAATGAATAGATTTCTTTACAATGTCTTCCCCCATTATACCAGGTGCTGATATTATTCTAAAATCATTCCTTCTAATACTGTTCAAGAACAATAAAGCTCTTCTCGGCGAAACAGGTTTAGCGCCTTTTTTCAAGGCAAGTAGATAAGCATCTCCATCAGTGCCTTTTAAACCTACTCTTCCACCCATTCCAGCAATAGGGTTAACGATCAATCCTATAATCTTCAACAAAACCCCCTTCACGTATTGAGTTAAATAACTCCTAGCATTATATAGTTTTAATGAGGCTGATGCCAGAATGCTTGACTCGCTTATTAATAGTTATCCTGAACTTGAGAAAGTATTGAATTTAACAATACAACACACTATATGGAGGAAAAAAGAATGTATCAACATGATCGCTAGCGAGAACGTAATGAGTCCTCTGGCTATGCTTCTTTACCTAAATGATATGATGCATAGATATGCCGAAGGCAAACCCTTTAAACGTTATTATCAAGGACTAAAATACGTTGATGAACTAGAAGTTACTGCTCAAAAAATAATTGGAGAGCTCCTCAATACAGAATACGTTGAGCTTAGACCAATCAGTGGTACTATAGCCAATGCTACGGTTTTTAAGGCATTAGCAAAGCCAGGAGAAAAAGCTGTAGTAGTACCTGTTCAAGCAGGTGCTCATGTAAGCCATACACGATACGGAACACTTGGCGCACTTGGACTACAACAAATAGAAATGCCCTTCGACATAGAAGAATGGAACATAGATGTAGATAAATCAATAAAACTCATTGAAGAAACAAAACCAAGCTTAGTAATACTTGGTGGAAGCCTATACATTTTCCCACACCCTGTAAAAGAACTAAGCGAAGCAGCACATAGCGTAAACGCCAAATTAATGTATGATGCAGCTCATGTTCTTGGACTAATAACAGGTAAGGTCTGGACAAACCCCTTACTCGAGGGAGCCGATATACTAACGTCCTCAACACACAAAACCTTCCCAGGGCCACAGGGAGGGCTAATTGCTACTAAAACCAAAGAAGATTACAAAAAAGTCTCCAAAGTAGTATTTCCTGTCTTCGTATCAAATCATCACCTTCACAGATTGTCAGCTCTAGCAGTCACAGGCCTGGAAATGAAGTATTTTGGAAAGCAATACGCTGAACAAATCATTAAAAACGCCAAGACCTTAGCGGAAGCTCTCGCAGAACATGGAATAAAAGTAATTGGAGAAAATAAGGGCTTTACGGAGAGCCATCAAGTAATAATAGATGTAAAAGCAAATGGTGGTGGAGCAAAGAATGCTGAACTACTTGAACAAGCAAACATAATAGTAAACAAAAACATGCTGCCATGGGATAAACCCGAAGACATAAAGAACCCAAGTGGTATAAGAATAGGAGTTCAAGAAATAACTCGATGGGGCATGAAAGAAGAGGAAATGAAAATAATAGCAGAATTCATGAAAAGAATAATAATTGATAAAGAAGATCCTGCCAAGATAAAGAAGCAAGTGATTGAATTTAGAAAAGAATACTTAGAAATACATTATGGATTCAAGATAACTAATGAAGAAGAACTAAAATTACTAAAAATAATGCTTCACGCAGAGCCCTTCTCATAATAAAGTACTAAAGATGAAATAAAAACAATCGGAATACATAAGATTAACTGGGTGTTAATATGTCACAAGAAGACCTAATCATAATTATTGGTAAGAACAAATACATAATCAAAAGAGATAGAAGATATACCGAGACAGATGAATGGGCTAAAAAAGAAAACGATATCATAGTTATGGGAATAACTGATTATGCACAAAAAGAACTAAAGGACATAGTCGGAATCGAACTACCAGAGCCAGGAACCGAAGTAAAGAAAGGAGACGAACTAGGAGTCGTAGAAAGCGTAAAAGCAACCAACGAGTACTACTCTCCAGTATCAGGTACGATAATAGAAGTAAACGAAAGACTCCTCGAAGAACCAGAACTACTAAACACAGACCCATATGGAGAAGGATGGATAGTTAAAATAAAACCCAGTAACCAAAACGAGTACAACGAACTCCTAAATCCAGAACAATACGCTGAACTAATTAAGAAAAAACACACCCATTAAAACCAAATACCTTTTTCCCAAATAAAACCCTAAACAACAATCCTGCGACTAATCCATATAATATAATTAGTATAATTATACGAGAAGAAGCAAACCCTCCAGACCTAAGTCATCCCTCATAAGAGGTCAGACAATTAATTACGAAAAGTGGGCCCGCGGGGATTTGAACCCCGGACCTCCGCCTCTCCGAGAACCAAACCCGAGACCCGTCAGGGCGGCGTCCTAACCAGGCTAGACGACGGGCCCACATCATTTTTGGTAATCATCTTGAAAGGGATAATAATTGTTTCGTCTATACAAAAATGATTATATAAGGGGTTCATGGTGGGCCCGGGGGGATTTGAACCCCCGACCTACGGGTCACTCCCTCCAGACCTAAGTCATCCCTCATAAGAGGTCAGATGACCCATAGATATGATCTGGAGCATCGGCCCCCATCGAATAGGGGTCCGCCGCTCTACCTGGCTGAGCTACGGGCCCACCAACAGTCATCAATATATGGGTAATATAATTGAGTCATATAAGGGTTTTTGTGATCACTTATTTTATTGGTTCTGTTATGCCCCATGCTTTTATGTCTACTTGTTTTCCATGGAGTTTTGATAAGAGTTTCTCTATGTCTTCTTTGGTTCCTTTTATTTCTTCGTTATCGATGAACCCGTAGAAGGCAATAATTTCTCCTTCTCTGGTAATGTATGTATATACTTCCGTGTTAGGTCCTCTAATGCTGATCATTAGAGTTTTGTACTCTTCCTTTATGTTAGGTTTTATGTTATTTATTATTTCATTGAATAGTTCTGTTTTTTCTTCTATTTTCTTACTAATTCTCTTTATGTAACGTGCTTTAAGAAGTAATGATGCTATATGAATAGGGTCGAAGAGCTTCTCTAATTCCTCGATAGGTGTTTCTTTTCTAATTTCTACGGACGGTTTTGTTCGTATTATTAAGGGTTTAGTCTCAGAAATTTCTCTAGTTATAGTTGGCTTCTTAATTAATTGTGGTTGTATTGTTCTAGCTGATATTCTTAAATATCTCCCTATCGAGTCACCTAGATACTTCATAGCTTTCTTACAATATTTCTCATTAACAGATTTACAAGCAAACGATACCTCGACTCGAGTAAAAGGAAACATTTCAACTAGCTTAATATTAATAGTCATTTCACCATTTTCACTAACAATGTACATATAGATGGTGTTTTCATCAATTTGCCTAACAGTAATCACAAATACTTCTTTGGTACTTCTTAAAAAACTCTTCCAAATAACTTCAACAATATATCTATTATCAGACTTCTCAACAATATTTGCACCTGGAATATTTTTAACAAATGAATCAATGTCTATTAAGAGTTCTCTAATAATGTCTTTATTTAAAGAAATATCAAAAGTCCTGGTCTCACTAACTAGTACCAATTTATTCCCACCAACATATTCAAAGATAGATATGTGGGAAGCAAACTACATATTAACTTATACATACTAGATGAAATAAATATATAATCGATCCAGTTTAAATTAGCTTCTTTAAAGTAGAACATGAATAAAAGATATTATATCTTCTCCTTCCATAACTGACGCATTTTCCTACGTTTTTCTAAAAACGTTTCCCGTTCAATATACCTATATACAGTACCGTGTCTTCGTCCTTCAATTAATAACTCTATAGCGTTTTTAGCTATGTTCGCTGATTCAAAATCCCCTATTATAGCAACATAATGTTTATAGATAGAAATATATGTTCCAGTCATTTCTTCAATAATCCTTCTAGTTTTCCCGCCCTCTCCAATTATTCTACCCTTAACACGTTGTAAATGGTTAGGTTTATCACCAACATACTGCTTTAAGTCTATTACTAAAAGCACTTGATCTTCATCTAGTAATCTAAATGCTCTTTCGGGACTAAAACCATAAGCAATAGCTCTTACAACATCACGTGCCTTCATTAACTCTAAAGCAGTTGTATTAGGTGTTGCTGGTTCAATTATAACGGTCCCTGTAGTTGAATCTACCGTGATAATTGTACGTGTTCTCCTCATTAATTCATCCTTAATTTTCCCCTCATGACCTATAAGTACACCTATTCTATCAAGTGGTACTTTCTCATATAACCTAGTAACACCCATTGTTAACTTGCCTTTTTGTTCTTCAGACAATGCTCAAGCTCCTCCAATAATTCATTTTCAGAAATTATGTTTTCCAGTTTTACTTCATGTTTAAAGAACCTATTAATATTCTTTATATCTCTAATCAAAAACTCACGAGCATTCGGATGATCTATATGAACAGCTTGACTAACATCTATAATTACTATGTCAAGTCCTGGCTTAACCATTATATTATACTCTGATAGGTCTCCGTGAACAAGATTTGCTTTGCACACGATTTTAAAGATCTCATTAATTATTAGCCTATATATTTTCTCTAATTCTAGGATATCCAATTCATTATAGACTTCGTGAAGCAAGGGATATCTTTTCATATCTTCACCGATAAACTCCATAACTAACACATTGTTTAAAAACGTAATAGGTTTAGGAACTTTTACACCAGAGTTATATAATCTTTTCAGATTCCTAAACTCTTTTCTAGTCCAGGCATAAATTAATGATCTCGTATCACTGATCTTTACATTTTCAAAACGTGGATCACCAATTATATATTTTAATATACCTTTTCTAAAAACAGCTGTTGACGTAAGATAGATTTTTACTGCTAAGGGGTTATTTCGCCAATCGAATCCCAAATATACTCTTGATTCCTTTCCCGCACTTATAACGCCATTCATTCTTTTAATTATCTTTTTACGCATGAGAGAAAGAAGTGTATATAATGTCTTAGTATCAAAAACCTCCTCAACTGTTTCGAATAAATCTTTATCCTTATACCTTTTTAGATCCCTTTTCCTAATTAATGGTTCGTAATCATCAATAATCATATGTACTCACTTAACGCGTCTAAGAACTCCCTCGGCAACACGCCTTTCTCGATCAATTTGACTACCTCGCCACGACTATACTTGTGTATAACTTCTCCTCTTTCAGGGGAAAAGTCCCAGATCGCAACAAGTACTATGTCACCTTCATTCATCCATACACGTCTACGCATTTTTCCAGGGATTCTGACTTTTCTATCCATACCATCTAAACACTTCACAACCATATAGTCACCGCCTAAATGCCTTATAATTCCACAAATTACTGTTCCCTCTGTAGGCAATGGCGGTTCCTTACTTGACTCTTCAAATCCTCTTCTTTTCTTTTTCTTAGCCATGCTACCACCATTATTTTCTTATTTAGCTAAACCATTATTCATACTTGACTACATAGTCTTTATCTTTTACCCTTACAAACCTAACCTTGTCTCCTTCCTTTATATTAGCAAGATATTTTGTTAACGGATATTCTTTCATTTCACCCGTTTCATCGTTAAGAAGATATATTGTGCTCTTATCCTTTGCTATAACACTATATATCTTTCCATAACTCATGTATCCGGGCCTAGATAGTTCTCCTCTCCAATAAGCATCATATCTTACATGCTCAACTTGACCGTCATCTAATAACTCCACGTCAACACCAGTTGATTTTATATTTCTTATAACACCCGGTTTTCCACGATATTCTACTAAGTCCCCGATCTTTAATGAAGGAAACCTCACAGATAGCGTTGTTATTCCAGTCCACTTTCCTTTATCGGGGTTATATTTTGTTGGCTTAAATGACTCAGTTATTTTTGCTCCTTTCACCCTATTCAAAATAGTTGAAAATCTCTTAGCCGCAACACTTGAAATAAATTTTATATCATACCCATACTTATTTTCTTTAATTTCCACCACCT
>JAMOPC010000096.1 GCA_027064845.1 Desulfurococcales archaeon
TCTACAAAGTGTACAAGAGTCCCTCTAGGAGCCTCGTATACTCCGATTCCTTCACCATGCTCATATACTAGTGTTCCTGTCCTATGAGGAGCATTAGGTCTTATTCTATCGAGTAGTTCAAGTATTCTATGGAGAACTAGCTCTATCTCTATAAATCGTGCTTCCTGTAGATCCCATAATGATTTACCACTATATTCTCTAAATAATTGGAGACGCGCTCTAGGAGATGCTTCAACGATTCTATCATCATATAATGCTATCATTGAGGTTGACTTACTCCCTATCTCCTTGTTTCCACGGTATTCATCGTATCTCTTAACAGTGATTTTACTAGGATCAAATGCGTATCTATCTCCATAGAAGAGATGAGTTGCCAAGATATCTGCATCTGATGATATGTATTGTTTTTTGAGCTTCACAACGGAGGAGCATTTATCGATGAATTCTCTTAAGCCTTCACGATAATCAATATATTGTTTTATTATATCGGCTAATTTTTTCTTAGAGTCATTAATCACTGTTTCCGTAGGCATCTTTAAGACTCCGCCGATCGCGATATATGGTGGATGAGTAGGAGCACCACCAATTCTCATCATTACGTCGTTGACCCTGTTTATCAGGTTTATTAGCTCTAATAACTTCTTGCCCAAGATCTCGTTGGGCAATATATCTGGTAGGAGGAGAGTGAGGTGATATAAATGGCTTTGCACTCTATTCAATAACCCTATTATTTCTCTTAACCTCCTACCATTTGCTGGAGGCATAATTCCAAGAGCATCCTCGAAGGCTTCTACGGCAGCTATACCATGTGCTGCATGACAAATACCACATATCCGCATAACTGCTTCAATTACAAATAATGGGTTCTTACCCAATACTATTTTCTCAAACCCTCTTACCGGGGCAGTTGTTATAAAATAAGCATCTACGATCCTATCGTCGTCATGGATTATGTATAATTGTGCATCACCACCGATTCTGTCTAGTTCTCTCAACGTTTTCTGAGTCATAGCGACACCAAGCATAACCCTGTTATCTTTCATTGAACAATATTCATAATGTGGAATATATATTGAGGCGTTAGGTTATCCTAAGTGGGACGGAAAAGTTCATAATAATGAAATATACGGGTCCCACAAACTTATAAGACAATAATACATATTATAACCATAACGTAAGAAACATAGAATAATATAGACAATGAGACCGAGAAGCGGTGAACACAACAATGCTCGAAGTAAAAGACCTCACAGTAAAAATCGGTGATAAAACAGTTTTAGAAGACATAAACCTAACGGTTAAAGAAGGAGAACTCACAGTAATAATGGGGCCAAACGGTAGTGGAAAAACCAGCCTCGCACTAACAATAATGGGTCACCCAGCATACAAAGTAGTCAAGGGAAAAATAATACTCGATGGAGAAGACATAACAAGTAAATCAACAGAAGAAAGAGCACTAAAAGGTCTCTTCCTAGTCTTCCAAAACCCAGTAGAAATACCTGGCATAACACTATATTCACTAATAACAGCAGCTTATAACAAGAGACAAGGAAAAACAGAACTCACCAAAACCATACCAGAACTCCAGGAAAAAATAAAGATAGAAGCCAAGCTCATCGGGCTCAAACAAGAACTACTAGAAAGAGAAATAAACATAGGATTCAGCGGAGGAGAAAAGAAGAGAAGCGAAGTACTCCAAGCAAAAATCCTCAGACCAAAATACATAATAATGGACGAACCAGACAGCGGACTCGATATCGACGGAGTAAGAATAGTAGCAGACATAATCAAAGAATTCATAGAAACAAAGCGATCAGTCATATTAATAACTCACTACCCAAGAGTACTACAATACATAGACCCACACCAAGTCGTCATACTATACAAGGGAAGAATTGTAGCAAAAGGAGGAAAAGAACTAGTAGAAAAAATCGACAAACAAGGATACCAATGGTTAGAAAATAAAGATCAATAAGAACGCATTAAATAATTAAATCAATAATCTGGTAATCAAATAATGCCTTCATGATAAAAGATATCAATATGGAATGATTAGAATAACCATAAAGCCTCAAGTCTTACAAAGTCAAAAGATCCCCGGGGTTTAAGTCCCAGTAGGCCCGCTATTAAGGAGTTCTATGTCTTGAGAATATAATTTGTTTTATTGTTTTCAATTATTAGAGTATAATTAGGTATTACGGATTATATGTTTCTTGATCTTATTATTAGCTTTTCTCCCATTCCCTGAATATTATTTCGAATGCTTCAAAGAAACCTTGACGACCCAGTATAGCAATGTCAGAGGCAATGTATTCTGTAAAGGCTACGGGAATCGTAATACTTCCTAGCTCTTCTAGTGATATTTTTACATGTTTCTTAACGTAAGCTTTTACGTAGCCTCCTATACCAGCTAGGTATACTTACTCGGCATTCTCCAGTTCTATTCCAATATCTTCTGCAATACTTACGTGGAAAAGACTTATAGTGGCTCCATTACCTACTAGAGCATAGACAATGGTTTTCTCCTTACCCTCAATTACTACTGGTATAATAGGATAGAATCTTCCTCGATACGAGACATAGGGAAAAATTTTCTCTTTCAAATTGCCTTGAGTAGTATTCATCACCTAGTGGCCTTCATTAAACATGGTCTAGCAATAGGATTTAAACAACCAGTAGGTCGTGCCTTGGAACCTTAATTACACCATACTCGTCCTTTTTATAGCTTTTCCGAGCCATTATTTCACGTAGTTCTTCTAGGGTACGAGCCCAAGCAACCACGTGTCCATCTACTATAGCAGCCCAATAGCCCGGCGGAACCTTATCTAGCTCACCAGGCTTAACTGGCTGCAAAGCCTTCTTTAGAGTTGTAGTGGTCAAGATACCCACCTCCTAGATTCAATACTAATATTAAGGGCTAAATACCCGTGTATTCATTTATCTCTAAACTTCCTACTAACTTCCAGGCCAAGTCCTATTCTGGTAATATCACAATACCCATAAAAGTGAAGTCTTTTTTTCTCCTACCCAAGCCTATCTAGAGGAGGCATAATATGTACTCATCAACCCTAGCTACTACTCTTATTGTTATCAATATCTGTTATACTATACTATTAGTGAGCAATTACAACCTTAAGCATCCCTGTAAAAATCTTTCATAGCAATACTACCATCCTCTCTCCAAATCAACTATCCCATATACTAGATAATAGATACGAAAACTACACCTAACCGTCCCATATCCCCATCAGCCTATGGGACATCTCCTTATAAGTACCAGCCTCCGAAGCCGAAGATCCGAGGTTTAAATCTCAGACAATCCACCATATAAATACCTCGCTATA
>JAMOPC010000097.1 GCA_027064845.1 Desulfurococcales archaeon
TCGTGAAACTCTACTCCTACATTCCCGTCTCCAGGATCATGGATCTTTAATATTAGTGGTTTTGATGACTTCCCTTCTATAACGATCGCATCAGTATTAAGATTGAACTGATAAGCAGCTCCACCCATAGCAGCTACATGTATTCCTCTAGTTAGTGGGCTTCTGAAAACAGCTACTAGTCTATGTCCTCCATAAAGCTTTGAGCCTGCTAGTAAACCAGCACCTATGACTAAGGCATTATCCGGATCATATACTGGTTTTTTCCACGAGGCATATCTTTCTAAATGAAGCTTCACACCTAGCTCGATCGGTCCCATGACTTCTTCTATGTCGTAGTCTTCTACCCAATATCTTTTCTTAGTTACATCAATGAATAATACCCTATATTTCCGGTCTGCCGTTGACATATTTATCACTCCTCTTCAGAATCAATATGCTTAAATCATGATATATGAATTATGAATAGAATTATTTATCCTTAGCGATTGTTTAAACATAACTTTAAGAGATCATGCTCGGCTATATAGAAATTTTTAATCAAATGATTAAATAAAACATATTAGAATCTATTGCTTAGACATCGGAACTCTATAATCAACATACCAGTCAATAATTGCCTCATTGCTAGACGTATAGATCCAGCCAAATAAATACAATCTATATTTCCCAGCTCCTCCTATGCTCGAAATGTTCATTTTAATAATTGTTGTATTCGAAGTCTTCATCAAGGGCCAGCTTAATTTAGCTCCTGTTTTCTCGTTTTCAAAAACTATTTTCAAAGAATAATCACTAATACCCTTCATAGACATATTCACTAATAATATCACTTTTTCAGATGGATTTGTTATCTTTATCTTTCCTATATAGTAACCTGGATATTCTAATGTGCCGAAAAGACCTTCAAGACTTGTTCCTGTATAGAGCTTTACTCCATTATGAGTAAAGACGTAGTATTTATTAGCTATTAAGTTGTCAAATACTACTCTATCGTGATATACTAATATTCTTGTAGAATTCTGTATTGTTTCTTTAATACTCTCGCTGTATGGATTATATGTTTTCGGCGTAGTTGTTGTAGTGATTGTTGTAGTTGTGAAGGTTTGTGTACTTGTTTTTGCTTTATGAATGCCTAGATAGAATGCTGTGACCCCTACTATTATTACTAATAGGATCATTAGAATCAATAACTGTTTACCATACCTAGCCATATTTGTCACCGAATTTTCATAAATATTGGATTAAAAGAATGATATTTATTAACTCTTCCCAAACGATCATGTTATAAGACCTATGAGATAAGTGATCAACATACCAATATATGCTACTGACATCATTATCAATATGTTTAATAAAGCAATTTTCCAGCTCCTCGTTTCCGAGTATATGACTGCCAATGTTGCAAGGCATGGAACATAGAGTATTGAGAATACAGTTATAGCTGCTATCTGAGGATCGGTTAGCCCAAGTAATCTAATAGCTTCTCTTGCACTATCTGCTCCAGTTACAATTGTTAATGATTCAATTACTGCTTCTTTAGCTATAAACCCTACAAGTAAAGCAAATGTGATTATCCATTCTGCGTCTCCTGACAAGTTTATTGGGGACAAGAGAGGTGCTAATACCCTGGCAATTCCTGCAGCTATGCTTTGAGAAACATCATCCGTATAGCTTAGTCCCGGCGTATAACTTGTCATGAACCATATTATAATACCTAAGAAGAATATTATAGTCCCTGCTTTTTTTAAGAAATGCTTCGTTGAATCCCATACATGCCACCAAACAACTTTTGGTATAGGTTTATGTATGGGCGGTAATTCTAAGAGAATCTCTGGCTCTACAACGTTTCCCTTCTTTTTATCATATTCGTAAAGTAATCTATTGATTATTGAGAATGCTACGAAAGCCATTAAGTACCCATATAGTATTAGTAGTGCACCATTAGACCCTGTTAAAGCTGATGCAAACGCTAGTACTATGACTAGTCTTGCTTGGCAGGGTATAAATGGAAGAGTTATTATAAGCCTAATCCTCTCCCTAAAACTTGGAATTGCTCTTGTAGCCATTATTGCAGGGACATTACATCCAAGCCCTAGGGTCATAGGAAATATGGCATGTCCAGAAACACCGATTTTAACAAGTAATCCATGCATACCTACAGCTATTCTTGGTGCAAGACCACTGTCTTCGAGTATGGCTAACATTAATGCTACGATCATTATGAGCGGCAGGAAAACTAGGACTGCTCCAACTCCTCCAATAATACCATCTATCAATAGGTGGGAAAACGTTGATTCGCCCATTATGTTATATAAGTAATCGCTTAAAGCCGAGAATCCTTTTTCCATTAATCCACCAATACTGTATTCTTCTACAGCTTCAGCCAGATCATGATAACCAAGGTCCGAAAGTATGATATTGAGAGGAAAACCAGTATTTATAGTAAATGCTATAACAAATATGGCTAATAGTATTAGTATACTTATTGTTGGCCCGAGAACTGGGTGATAAAAGTATTTCGTAAGAACTGTTTTACGGGAAGGTTCAACAGATGCTCTAATAACTATTCCTTTTAATAGTTCATTGATATATTCAAATCTTCTAGTTGGAAAGAGTTCTGATGGTTCTCTATTGTATATTTTCTTAATTTCTTCCCTAATTCTAATAATTTCATTCAGTGCATCTTCTCCAAGCTTTCTTTTTACAAGATCCTCTATTTCTGGATCTCCTTCTAGTAGTCTTATAGCCATCCATCTCTTAGGAAAACCTATTTTTGACGTATCAAGTTTTCTAAGAATATTCATTACCGACTCGATAAATGTATTTAGTTCTTTATAATCAACTTTTAGTGGTTCTTTTCTTCCCCTCCTGCCCTCAGCTACATCTATTATTGCGTCTAAGAGATCCCTCACACCGATCATTGATACTGCTGAAACAGGTACTACGGGTACTCCTAGCCTATGTTCTAGCGCTTTATAGTTTATATGTATTCCATGAGCATGTACAGCATCGTACTTAGTAATAGCCACAACTACTTTCGGTGTTATTTCAAGTGTTTGTACAAGGAGATACATTGTTCTCTCAAGATTAAGTCCATCAACAAGTACTAGGACAACGTCTGGTTGCTTACTAAGAATATATTTCCTAGCAATTCTCTCCTCCAAAGTTGTAGTCGAAAAACCATATATTCCGGGAAGATCAACAAACTTTATAACACGGCCCCTATGAATCCTTTCACCTTCGTGAATCTCCACAGTTACTCCAGGCCAGTTAGCTACATGTACTTTCTTACCTGTCAATATATTGAATAGCGTGGATTTACCTACATTGGGCTG
>JAMOPC010000098.1 GCA_027064845.1 Desulfurococcales archaeon
TCTTCTTGCAACAAATGACGGTGCTGTTCTAATAATGACTCCTCTCATGATATCTATCTCAAGACTTTTGAAAAGAGACTATAAGAAACTCGTGGTACTGATATTGTTATCAGCTAATACTGGTTCAATTCTCTTTCCTTTTAGTAATCCCCAGAACATTATTATTTGGCAACACTACGAATTGTCGATGGTTTCTATATTTATGGTAACTGCTCCATTAATGGGTATTTTGTTGACTATATTATTATTTCAAGTATTTCTATGGGCACGAGGAGAAAAATGTCGCGAATGTAAACCCGTGGTACTTCCAAGAATTAAGATTAGATCCTTGCTTGCATATAGTTCTATATTATTACTCGTTATTGGTGTATTGCTTGGAGAATATAGATATGGATTTATTGCTTTACTTTTAGAGATAATAGTCTTGTTAATAATTGATCGAAGGGTTTTCAGAGGAGTAGACTATGGCTTAATCCTCATATTTTTGCTTATTTTCCCTATTTTCAAGGAGTTATCGATAATTATAACAAGTTATTACAGAGTCTCACTCTACGGGTTAACACTTTATTTTATATCTATTGGTTTATCACAGTTGATAAGTAACGTGCCAGCGACTATTGCATTGATAAACTATACTAGTGATTGGAAAACATTACTTATAGGAGTCAATATTGCTGGATACCTGTCGCCCATAGGTAGTCTTGCAAATATGATTGGGTTAAGAATCTCTGGTATGAGGTTTTTAGAATACCTTAAATACACTATAGTTTATAACTTAGTTGCTCTATTTATTGGGATAATCATAATTTTGTTATAAATAGGTGATTATGTTTTGATCCCCTATGAGGAAGAACTAATTGCTTGGTTGAATACTTTACCACTTATATACCGATTAATAATTATAGGTGCTATACCAGCCCTATTAACATCTATTGGTGCAGTACCGGTTATTCTTGGAAGTAAGATAACTGATAAAACTATTGATTTTGGACTCGGTTTCTCGGGTGGTATCATGCTTGTTGCGTCATTTACTAGTCTCTTATTACCAGCTATAGAATCTGGTTTCTTCATAATAGTTTATCTTGGATTTATTATTGGAGCATTAATGATTTTCATAATGGATAAAACTATTCCCCACCTCCACGTAGTAAAAGGATACGAGGGGCCTAAAGGATATATGAGAGCTTTAAAGAGCTCTTTCCTCATAGCATTAGCAATTATTATTCACAATATTCCAGAGGGAATGACTGTTGGAGTATCAGTAATCAATAATACTGCGACAGGCTTAATCATAGGACTTGCTATAGGTATACAAGATATACCAGAAGGACTTGCAGTAGCTTTCCCAGTACATAGAATAACTAAGAGTGTTAGAAAGTCTCTAGGTATAAGTATTCTTAGCGGTTTCTCAGAACTACTCGCTGGATTAATACCATTCATAATAATATCTCTATATCCTCAAGCAATAGATACTATATTACCGTTCCTAATGAGCTTTTCAGCAGGAGCCATGATCTATGTCGTAGTTCACGAGCTAGTACCAGAAATATATAGTCATGGACACGATGATTTATCAACACTCGGATTCTTCTCCGGATTCCTCATAATGCTATTATTAGACACACTACTCGGATAATCTCCTTAACCAGAACTAAACATTGTAAATTGGAATAGAACATATCTCCCTAATCCAAAAATCCAGCGTATGAAACGGCTCATGTAGTTTTCTTATTCTTTGTCATAATTTTATGTCTTATCAACTCAACTCCTTTGCTCTGTATATTTATAAAGGATAACACCGTTATACAATATAGGTGGATTACAGAATTGAAACCCGTAAATAATAAGGAAAAACTAGAAATAATCAAGAAACTTCTCAAAGAAATAACACAGGGAGCAGATCCAGAAACGTTGAAGAAGAAATATGGAGAATTCCTTGCTAAAACCTCTCCTCTCGAAATAACTCTTCTAGAACAACAACTAGTAGCAGAAGGCATCAAACCAGAAGAAATACTCAAAGTATGTGATCTACATGTTGACCTCTTTAGAGAATATTTAGCAAAACAAACCATTCAAGGAGTACCAATTGATCATCCCCTTGATTTACTACTGAGAGAAAATACTGAGATTCTCAAATTGGTAGAAGTTATGAGCCTATACTCAAACACAGTATTATCCACAAGTGACCCCGAGGAGAAAAAGAATAGACTCAACAACGCCTTAACAATCCTATCAAAACTCAAACAATATATTCGGCTACACTATAGGAAGAACCAAATGGTTCTCTTCCCCTATCTTGAGAGAAGAGGAATATATGCAATACCAAGAGTACTATGGGGTAGAGAAGACCAGGCACTAAAGAAAATAAGAGAAATACTTCAGAAAGCAAATAAGCTAGACCCAGATGAAACAGCTAAGAAACTATTAGAGATAAGCAATGAGATAAGCGACCTCGTTTTCCGAGAAAACAAGATCTTGTATCCAGCTGTCTGGGTATTATTAAGTGAAGGAGAATGGGCAGCTATACATGAAATGAACCAAATGCTCGGCTACATAGTAAAAACAGATTATAAATGGAAACCCTCAGCAGAACCAATTTATCCATACATGGTTAAAGGTATTATCACTGAAGAACAATTCAAAAAACTACCAGAAGAATTCAAACAATTCCTCAAAGACATAAAACCAGATGATTACCAAGTAATACGAGAAAACGACATCGATCTAGAAACAGGTTTTATCTCAATAGATGATCTAAAGGGGATATTCAAGTCATTACCATTAGAAATAACCTATGCAGACAATAATGACCGCGTAAGATTCTTCACCAAGAGCCAGTTAACAGGCGGATTCCCAAGACTAAAAACAATAATTGGGAGAAAACTGGAGTACTGTCATCCACCAAGACTAGAGAACTATGTGAAACTAAACGTAAAACAACTTAAGGAAAGTAAACAATTATTCAAAGAATTCTGGACAAAAATGGGTGATAGAATAATAAGAGTCCTAATAGTAGGCGTTAGGAACGAAAAAGGAGAATACATTGGAACCCTAGAGGTAGTAGAAGACTTTACAGACATAATAAAGAATCCAGAGAATGTATTGAAGAAAATAATCATATTGTAAGAATAATTTCCTAAACTAATTATTTTCATAGATTCTCATCTGCTCTATTATTAATAGAATAGTATTTTATGCTTATACAACAAAATATGATCTAGTATATGATTATTCCTATGGGGATGTAGATCATGGTTTATAATCCTTTAGAAAGAACAACTCCGGGCAAGAACTCGATCAAAGAATCAAAAGAATACGTACCCGA
>JAMOPC010000099.1 GCA_027064845.1 Desulfurococcales archaeon
TAAGGTTTCATCCAGATTACCTTATGCAAGACGTTCCACCTACACCTATAGAGACTCTAGAAAAGCTAGCAGAAGTAGCCATCAGGGAAGGATTAAAACACGTTTATTTAGGAAACATATGGGGTCATCCACTAGAGCATACGTATTGTCCAAATTGTGGTGAACTAGTTGTTAAGAGAAGTGGTTTCTACATTGTTGAATGGAAATTAACTAATGACTTTAAATGCCCTAGATGCGGATATAAATTAAACTTTAGAGGAAAGTATTGGGGAGGAACTAGGAGATTTTTAATAATATAGCTAAGCGCATTAAATGGTGTTAAAAACATGCCATATTTCATAATAGTTCTTGGCACAGCTGGTAGTGGTAAAACCACTCTGACGGCATCTCTTCAAGACTATTTATTAAATCATAACCTTGACGCCGTAGCAGTTAATCTCGACCCTGCTGTTGAAAGCCTGCCTTATAAGCCAGATATAGATGTTAGAGAATACGTTAATGCAAGAGAATTAATGCGTAAAACGGGATTAGGCCCTAATGGTGCATTAATAGCTGCTGTTGACATGTTGGCTACTAGGATAGATGAGTTGAGAGACGAGATCTGGTCTTTGAAGACAAACTATATTATCATAGATACTCCTGGCCAAATGGAATTATTTGCCTATCGTGAAATAGGCCCCCTTGTACTAGACACTATTGTTGGAGATGCAAAGGCTGTTTCATTATTTTTAATTGATGGAATATATGCTAGTAAGCCCAGTAATTACTTCTCAGCTCTTCTCTTATCGGCTAGTACTCATGTAAGACTTGGTTTTCCCCAAGTTAATGTATTGACTAAAATAGATTTATTACCAGAAAATATTGTCGATAACATAGCTGAATTTCATAATGATCCATACGCGTTTGCTACTAGAATAGTTGAGGATAAAAAAGCCTCTCTTATATGGAGTGAGGACGAAGTATTAATTCTCTTAGAGAAATTATTGATGACAGACGTGGTATTTGTCTCATCTACTCAGATGCTCGGCTACGATAACTTATATGCTTCTATACAGAGAATAGTAGCCGGTGGAGAAGACTATTATACCGAAGAACCTTCTCCTGTACTTTGATCAATACCATTTTGGGAATATTTTTTGTTCAGCATATTATTTTTTATAAATGTTTTGTTATTACGTTTAAGTGATGCATATAAGTAAAAATGTTGAGGGAACGCATATTGCTTGACAAGTTCTTTAACCCACAAAGTGTAGCAATTATTGGTGCTACCCCTAGAGAAGGCAAAGTTGGTAGAGTAATTCTCGAGAACTTCAAGAGAAGATATAAAGGAAAAATATATCCAGTTAACCCCAAATACGAAGAAATTCTCGGATTAAAATGCTATAAATCAGTAAAGGATATCCCTGACGAAGTAGACTTAGTAATAATTGTTGTACCAGCACCTATTGTTCCCAAAGTACTTGAAGATGCTGGCGAAAAAGGTGTTAAAGCAGCTATAATAATTAGTGGTGGTTTCAGAGAAACAGGGACAGAGGAAGGAGAAAAGCTAGAGAAACAAGTTATAGAGATCTCTAAGAAATATGGTATAAGAGTCATAGGACCCAACTGTTTAGGAATATATGATAACTGGAGTGGCGTAGATACGTTCTTCTTACCAGATGAGAAAATGATGAGGCCTCGCAAGGGCTATATAAGCTTCATTAGTCAAAGTGGTGCATTTGCATCAGCATTACTTGACTGGATGGCTTTGAAAGGAATAGGTGTATCAAGAGCAGTTAGTTATGGTAATAAGATCGATGTTGATGATATTGACCTGATAGAGTACTTTGGGGAAGATGACAAGACAAAACTCATAATAATGTATCTCGAAGGTTTGAAACCAGGAAGAGGTAGATTATTCATCGAAAAAGCCAAGAAGGTTGTTCAACAAAAACCCATAATCATTTATAAAGCAGGAAAAACAGCTAGAGGAAGTGTTGCAGCTGCTAGTCATACAGCAGCATTAGCTGGTAATTATGAATTATATAAAGCAGCGATCAAGCAAGCAGGGCTCATTGAAGCTGAGAGTTTCGATGAAATCATGGACCTATCTAAGATACTATTAACTCAGCCTCTCATGAAGGGTGATAGGGTCTATGTGGTCACAGATGCTGGTGGCGTAGGAGTAATGCTAACAGATGCATTAACGATGCAAGGCTTTACATTACCAAGAACACCTGATGACTTAAAGAAAGAGCTCCGTGAAATACTTCCGCCACACTGCATTGTTGAAAACCCCATCGACTTAACTGGAGACGCAGATGACAAGAGATATATAGATGTTTTGGAGAAACTACTTCCACGTGACGATGTTGATGCAGTTGTAGTAGTTGCTCTCCCCCAGATCCCTGGTTTGAAGGGAGAATTATTCGACTACATGGTTGAAGCGAAAACCAAATATAGCAAGCCAATGATCGTAATAATGATAGGTAGTCATGAAGCAGAGAAATATGGAAAGTTTTTAGAAGAAAAAGGAATACCCGTATTTGAATCCCCTGAAAGAGCCGCAAGGGCGTTGAAAGCCCTATATACATACTCCCTAATCAGAGGTGTCGTGTCTAAGAAATAATGAATAAATCTATATGGGTGGTATAAATGAGTGTTAAAACCATAATAGAAAACGCAATTAAAGAAGGTAGGAGAAAACTCTTAGAGCATGAAGCATTCGAAGTCATAAGAGCATATGGGATCCCTGCCCCAGAGACAGGATTAGCTAAAACACCCGAAGAAGCGGCTGAATTAGCCGATAAAATAGGATACCCAGTCGTGCTGAAAATAGTATCACCAGATATTAGTCACAAAAGCGATGTAGGCGGAGTAATACTAAATGTTAATTCTAAGGAAGAAGCAGTAGAAGCATTCAAGAAGATCCAGGAAAACGTTAAAGCAAAAGCCCCTGGAGCAAGAATTGTTGGAATACTTGTCCAGAAAATGGCTCCAAAAGGACTAGAAGTAATCATAGGAGGCCTTAGAGACAACATATTTGGGCCTGTAGTAATGTTCGGTATAGGTGGTATCTTCGTAGAAGTCCTTAGAGACGTATCATTCAGAATAGCTCCATTAACAGAAGAAGATGCATTAGAAATGATGAAGGAAATAAAAGCCTCAAAACTACTAGAAGGTTACAGAGGACAGCCCCCTGTAGATAAAAGATCCCTAGCCAAGATCATATTAGGCGTAGCCAAATTATTAGAAGAAAACCCAGAAATAGAATCAATAGATTTAAATCCCGTAATGGCATATCCAGATAAAGCAATTGTAGTAGATGCCCGTGTGATACTCA
>JAMOPC010000100.1 GCA_027064845.1 Desulfurococcales archaeon
GCTTTAGATACTATGAATATGTTGTCTTCAGTACTACCAGCAAACAATAGTCCTACTATGTTGTCTGGATCTATTTTCTCACCATTATCAAGTATTATTACGTCTTCATAGTCTACTACTGGTTTCGCTATTGCACAGTCCACTCTGTTTTCCTCAGTAACTATTGGTACTAGGCGTGTTTTACGCCTAAGTATCCTTGCAGGTATGTTGTATAGTGCACTCCATATCTTTGCCATAGGACATGTTGATGGCTCGTTTTCGAGATGTACTGGTACGTGTTTTACTATGAATCCTACCTTGTCAGCTATTGTTCCCTTATCGTATGGTCCGGGCTGTACAATGTCACGTATCTTTGGCAATTCTTTTTTCCAAGGAGATGGGTGGAATACATGGGCATTGCTTACAAGATGTGGCTCGTCATTATAGTATGCTATTGTTCCAAGAGTACCGGCTGTTATCTGTATGTGTCCTATTGATACACCACATACTAGTGGTCTATACTTTGCCTTCCTATTAACAGGTTTATCCGGTAACAGTATGTATGGTATGTGCTTTATCCTTATTATCTCGTACTCGTCACTTATAGTTAGAGGAGTCTCTCCTATCGCCAACACTACTTTATCAACTGGGTCTATTCCAACTATATTATTGTCTATGTACAGAGAGTTAAGACTCCTCATATTATACACCACAATATTGTTTTTAATCACTAGTGCTTAAAATTGATGGTGGACTGCTAAGCTTTATAATATTCACCTTTATCCCTTTCTCCTCAAAAATCTTTAGGAACTTCTCTATGTCGCCTCTGTTAAGCGTTATAACGACTATTTCATCGTCTTCAACGCTGAATCCTAGTATTAGGTTTTTCTTCATAAGCTCCATCAATATACTTGTATCAATCTTCATTTCTTACACCCCCTATATATTAGGTATCCGGCAATAATTATAGACGTTATTATTGTGAAGAACACTATTTTATCAATAATCATTTCATTATCTATTTCTTTAACAACTAGCTCGGACATACTATCACCAAATAAAAATATTGTAAAAGAGCAAAAAATATCATACTATTGGAATCATATAAACTTGAAGGCGGTCATCTTACTGTCATGTTTTTTCAATAGATTATATATTTCATTTAGTTTATCAAGTATTTGTTTATGCTCATCTGTTTCTTGTTCATATACCAATATTATTTCAGGATCAATATATCCATCATTAAATAACCATAATACTAACCATACGCCCTCGCTATCAAGATATATTTTTGTCTGATAATTATTATTTCCTAAACTTATTATTTCTCCATCCATTATTGTTCCATCTGGTTTAATTATTTTTACATTGGATGGAGTATCTTCAGAATGATAAACTAAATATATCGTGTCTCCGGGTTTTAATAGTCTTGGTTTTGGCAATACAATAAATTGTGTTTTTATTATATATCCGTCTGGGAATATGTATTCTATATACCATCTTCCATCAAGATTAGGAGTAAATTCTACCGAATATATATTATTTCCTTCATATATACATGTTCCTTCAGAAAAAAGTCCTTCCGGAGAATATATTTTATAGTTTATAGTTATTCCTTCTTCTGCAATCACATAATGTTTTATTTTATATCCCTCTACTGCTATTTTCATAGTTATCACTTTATAGTGGGTGTCTCTTTATCATACCTATAATCTCGTATTTATCTTTTGTAACTTTTATTACATCTGCACCCATAGTCTTAATGCCATTATATTCTCCGTCATATATTACAATATATGTTCCTTTCTGTAAACTGTTGATTGTGAATATGTATATACCATCGCCTATATGTGTTGCATTAGTCCAATCTTGTATGATTGTTCCATCTGGTTTAATTATTTTTACTTTAACCACTCCATTGGTAACAGGTGTACCATCATAAGTATATAATGCAATAGCCATAACTATATCTTCTCCTTCCTCATATCTATTACTTATAGCTAGTTCTCCAAATTTTATTCCAGATACTGACAGTACTGCTGTTATATCAGTTGGTTTAACTATATCTGTCTTTAGTACAAATTGGTTATAGTTTTCCTTCCATACACTAATTATAAATGGTGTATATGTCCATACATGCCAATAGAAGTTATTATCATAAGGTCCTTTTATCACATCAGCATCACTACTTGAACTTGTACTAACCCTTGCCTTAAAGCTTGTAACAGTAATAGTTGATATTCCATTAGAATCTGTTATTGATGACTGCATATTTCCCTTTGAATCAACAACGTTTACAATAGCATTACTTACTGGATTTCCATTCGAATCTTTTGCTATTATTTTCAATGTGAATTGGAAATATACTTCAGCACCCTCCATATTCCAACCTCTAAGCCACGTTATATTTCTTGGATCAGGTAGTGGTACAGCGTCAATTACATAGAATTTGCCGTTAGCACAATCTGGAAGACTCCATGCGTTTTTACAGTTTACAAATTTAGGTCTTTTTATAATCACACTACTGTTACTTGCTTGATAAAACGATAATAAGTATTCAGTATTCTGTATTACTATATCATCTAGCTGTGCAGGTGTCTTTGTGAATTCGTTAAATCCTGTCTGATCTATTGAGAATAACTTTACCCTTATCATTTTAAGATTGGATGAAGCGAATCTGTTTGCATTATATATATCAGTATCTTTTATCTCTACATCAGCATCATCTGTTACGCTGAATCTACCATCTTGCGGAAATATGACAGCACCATATATTCTAGCTTTACCTCTTATTTGAATACATCTCCAATCATCAGGTCCTGTTCCCCAGCTAACACTATACCATCTTGCAGATGATATTACAGGACCATTATATCCATATTTTTCACCAGTTCCAAATGGGTCTGCCTCGTCGCCGATTTTTACATATGTATCAGTTTCAATGATTAAGCTTTTTTCTACCCACAGTATATCTGTTCTATCCATTACAAATGTTGGATCAGAGCCGTTATATTCACCTCCTCCCTCTATTCTTAGATGGCATTTAACTATTAGACAGCGTTTCCCATTATCTGGATTCTTATCAAATAATGTTTTTCCCCAGTTATTACTTGAGTCTGCATTATGTATATCTTCTATATTCCAAGGAGTTGGTGGATTTGTAGATGTATCCTTATATCCTGATACTATTATCACATCATTATTACTATCATAACTTATGCTACCCATATAATCACCCAATATTTTAATAAAAATTATGGTATGATTTAATAGTGATTATGCTGGGTGTCTCTTCAACCATTTCATTATTGTATCTATCTTAGAATTTATGTTGTTAATATCTGATTGGAGACTTGAGATTGCTGTCTCTATATCAGATATTTCATCTTCAATATCCTTGTCTACAACTTCAAGTCCCAAGTAGTTTACTGTCTCTGTCTTTGATCTATTTGTTCCATCCCATGTGCCAATCCATATTTCTAATTCATACTTTCCTACAGTTGATGGAGCTGTTAATGTTGCTTTTACTATATCAGTTGAACCTACTCTCGTTAATTCTACGGGAGATCCGGTTGGACTGCCAGTATTATCTAGTATATCAACATATACGCTTTGACCGGATGGCACTTGATCTGATGGTAATCTATACTCTACCACAAACTGTTTGTTTTTACTAACAACTATTCTATATGTATGGAATACCATTTGTCTCACCATTTATATAATTATATAATAATGATAGGTAAAATATTTGTTGTCATGTTATCTCTATCCATCTACCTACATGTTTCAGAACTATGTTTCCTGTTAATGGGTTTGTAGACCATGTAAGCTCCATTGTAAATGTTCTAGTGTCTCCTTTGTCATCTTTTCCTCTTAGGGTTAGTTTTGTGGGTAGATCGTTGTTGTCATAGTCTAGTTCTATTTCGTAATTATATATTCTTATACAGTTCTTGCTATCCTTACATATTAGGATTGATCTACCGTTAAACATGTTTATTCCATAGAAAAGCATTTTTCTCAGAAGCTGTACTATTTCTACATCATTCATTATTATCGCCCCGCACATCTATTATTCCTATTAGCTCATATATTGTTATATATCCCTTGATCATTAATAATAGTTTTTTGCTGAAAGAAATATTGCTTAGCACCAATACGTATCCATTATCGTCTTCACCGGCATACCATTCAGGCGTTATACTGCTGTTGTTCACGAACCAGTCGAAATCCTTGTTAATACTGTTCTTTGGATCATCTATTTCGAGATATACTCTGAAATCCTTTTTATCTGTCCTTATTATAATGCTTCTAGCAACTCCTTTACCGCTTATCTTTATTAGTTCCTCCCACTTGTTTTCAACGCTTATGTTCTCTCTATGAATAGTTAAGGTCTTTGTTGTTTTCTCTCTTTTCTTCTCCTCTTCCTTCTTGATAGTTACTGGTTTTTCTTCTTTCTTCTCCTCATGCCTTGTTTCACGTATTCCCTGTTTCCTAATGTTCTCAAGTTCTTCTCTCAAAGCATATTCAAGAGCTATTCTCATAAGCTCTTTCAACATGTACACCATTATATAAGTGATGAACCAACATAGTGTATGCTGGTTATTCTACCTTCTTGGTCTCTCTCAAACAATACGTGCTCGTGTCTCTTAATGTTTGAAATAAGCAGTATCAGAGATGTCTCTATAACTATACCGGCTATTATTCCTATTATGAACCACATTATCCTGTCATCTTTGTTCTCAGCCATTACTTACACCAAGTAATAATTATTGGGAAAAACACAATATATCGTTTTCACGCACTCATAAGCAGGTACAAGTCATATATTTCACAAGCATACTTGTATACGAACTCAGCGAACCTAACAGTTATTTCATCAAGATCCGTTAATGAGTAATAAGCCATTCTACCATATTCTCCATCAAGTAGATTAACAGCGTTTCTCCTAATTCTTATCTCCTTCTTCGGTATATCAATTATTATGCCTGAACGTCTTTCTATAGATGGTAGTGATGATGTGGGTATGTCTGGAAGGTCTTTTTCGCCTATAACATATATTTTATCTCGTAGAAACACTATCATAGAACCGCTTTCATATCCATACTCGTCTTCGAAACCGTATTCTATTATTAGATATGGTGTGAAACTGTCTTGGTCTGACATAACATATATTGTTACATACTTGTTACCACTATCTACTTCTAATAAGCCATAATAGTTTCCTAGTCCTAGTAGTCCTTTCTCAAAGTATGATAGATATTTAGTCTCTATTTCTTCGCCATATATTGCTAGTGATAAGTAGTAGTTCATCGTGATCTTTGTCTCGTCTATTTCTAGTCTTCCATAGTTTGAGGCACTTATTAAGTCATTTCCTATTAGTATGTCCATTGGATCATGATTTAGTAATAGTAGTGGCACGGTATAGTAATTGGATGGATTAAGTGCTTCTGGTTGTTTAGCCATAAGCATGAACTGTATTATTTTGCCTAGTAACTGGATTTTTTCTGATTCTAGGTATTGTTTTATCCTATCATATAGTCTAAGTGATTTCTCAACTATTTCGTTAGTATACGTTCCTATTAATTGTTCTCCTTGCTTGAAAACTATTGTGTTCGGCAACTTACTTCGCCTTTATTTCTCCTATTTCACGTATTTTGTCTCTTATCCTTGGTATTATGTCTTTCATTGTTATGTTTATGTACTTCATAGTGTTTGATGGGTTTACATGGTGTGCGTACTTCATTAGTTCTAGTAGTCCTAGTCCTGCTTTTGCTAGGTGTGTGAGTATTGTGTGTCTTAGCATATGGTGCGTCATTTCTGGATGGTCTATCATTTCACCGAATCTATGTATTATTATTTCTACCATGTACGGTGATATGTCTACTAGTTTGTCGTTCTTGTTCTTCCCGTATCTCTGTATATAGTGTTTTATGAATAGGCATAGGTTGCCGGGTATCTCCATTTCCTGTATTTCTGGGTTGCTTCTTGTTTTTAGCCTGTGTATTCTTGCTATGCATTTATCTGTGTCTATGTCTCCTACACGTATTCTTAGTAGTTCTCCCCGTCTTAGTGCTAGTGCTAGGCTTAGCCACACTATTACTATGTCTCTTGCAAGTCTTGAGCATTCCTTGTACGTCATGTGTGCTTCTATGCATTTATCCATGTCTACTCCTAGTTTGCTTGATAGTGTTGGGTCACAGTTGCATACGTATGCTTTTACTAGTTGTGCTATTCCTCCAAGTACTTTCTCTATTGGTAGTGCTCTAGGGTTTCTCGGTATGTCACGTATTTTTGGTAGTTTTAGTACTATGTCTCCCCTACCAATATATGTTAGGAACTGTTTTATCACGGTATAGTATTGTCTCCTACTGTTCCTGCTTATTGTGTGCAGGAAGTCTACTATGTCTTCTACAGTTATTTCTTCTAGTTTCTTATTATGTGTTTCTAGGTAGTTTGCAAGTTTCTTCAATATGCTCCTGTAACTTGTTATAGTTGTCTCGTTGTTGCTTAGACTCTTCAGTCTTAGGAAATCGTTTATCTTATCATATATGCTCATAACTAGTCCCAGATATATAGTATAGAATAGGTGGGATAAATAAGTTTAATAAAAAATATTGTTTTTATTTTTTATTAAACTCTATTATGGTTAGATACCGGCTTCTCTTAATATTGATTCTACCTCTGTGTCACTAAGTGTTACTCCAAACATCTTTCTAGCATAGTGTTTAGCCCATTTCTTGAAGTAATCTCTTGTTCCAACCTTTTTCTTATAGTTTTCAGGCATGTCAGCCCATGCGGCTTCGTATGCTTTCTTTCTGTCTTCTTTGAATGGTTTAGCCTTGTATCCTGATATAGCGTCGCTCTTCGCATCGCTGAACTCAGTAGCCATTATTCCTGTTTTTCTCTTTAATGCTTTTAGAGCTTTTACAATCATATCTTTTTGCTCGTCTGAGAGAGGCATATTTTTTCACCATGCACTTACTCTGATAATAACGTATATTATACATAGCGTTATGGTTTACCACTACTCTGGTCAATGAACAGAACTGAGTACAGATAAAACCAATACAATACACTATATCACACAAACAACAAGAAAGGGAGGGGGAGGGGGGTATAAAAAGTAATGACTATTTCCTTATATGATACCAGTATACGTGTAGTGCTATTGTTCCAAACACTATTAATATGTATAGCCAAGCAGGTATTATTATATTTGGCATTACCCATAGATTACCGTTTATAAACAATGGTTTTCCAAGCATTACTGTTGTAAACATCCATGCTATGCTCCACCAACCTCCATGCATTGATACAAGCCCTACCGCTGTATCTAGTGGTTTAAGCGATGTTGCTGAAACGAATAGTGTCAGCAATGACAGTATTAGCACCCATATAAACGATTTAACGTCCCACATATCACCTACTAGTGCATCGGTTGTTCCTAGGAACAACCCGTATGTCACGAATAATAGACTTGCAATATTGTTTATTGACTCCACAATGTCTTTTTCCATAGCTTTACATGAATAGTGAATCCGTATAATTAATGCTCCAGAACCAATGGATAGAACTGTTAATGCCTCATTATATCTCCCATTAATTACAAGTATCAACGCTATTATGAACGCTAGTGGTATAGTGGCGTAAACATATAGTTTTTTACTCAAATAATTCACCTCATAAACCTCTTATAACATCCCTGAGGACTAGCCCAGCATTCATCATTCTCTTTTCCCGGAACTATTTCATAATATACTTTACCATACGGTGAATTAGTCTTATTCCATGTCTTCTCAGCGGGTCTTATCAGTCCAAGTTGCTTCAGTATCCAGAATACTGACTTTATATACGAGTACGACACATCTGGTCTATACTGTTTCCAGAAGTCGTATGGAGATATTTTACCCTCATATAATAGTGCTCTTCTAATATCTAGTCCTATTGCTCTATGTGGTTTAGGCATAGTATCACCTAGTTATAAAATATACGTTATTGAGCAGTATAAACGTTTTTTATCTCTTTCAATCAATAACTATTCCTGTATCAACACACCTGTACTTTACCAGTCTGTATTTCTGTATGTTCTCGTAGGCTTTCTCAATGTTTTCGGCTTCGACTATTATCTTCAATAATTTGCCGCTCCTGTTTATCCCTATACATGCATAGAACCTCATCGTACTAGTACCTCATTCTACCATATTTTAGTAGCTGGTATTTCTTCTTTATGCTTGGTGCTAGTATCTTTATGAGTCTCTTAGCATGTTCTACGTCTTTTACTTTTTTAAGCATTCTACCAATGTTTACAGCGTCTCTAGGGTCTCTAGTGTATTTTGCTAGTTCTTCTGCTATGAGTTCTGCTATTTCTTTCTTAACCTTTTCTCTCTGAGTCAATACGTTTACTACTACTGACTTGTATTGTTCATCATTGTATTCTGGGAACTCTACTGGTAGGAATCTTGAGAGCAATGCCTTAGTTATCCTTGTAGGATCATTACATGCGGCGAATACTTTTACCCACATCTTCTCAGTTGCACGGAAATGACCCTTAGTAACAACTAGTAATCCAGACTCCATTATTGATAACAGTATATCCATCTCCCTAGGATCAATCTTGTCTATCTCATCTATCAATAGAATAGTTGGTCTGTTCTCTAACAGCATGTCTCGTATTCCCGCTTTGCTACTAGTAGATCCAAGAATATACATGCTTCCGGGAACATTCTCGTAAATATCTAGTAAGAAGAGGCTTTTAGCTGTAGCCGGTGGTCCTATTAGTAGTAGGTGTACTGGTGATGGTGACATTAGTGCTGTTTTCACTACTTCTTTTTGTTCTTCTAATCCCTCTATTGCTGTGAACAAGTTGTTTACTATTTCTTCTGGTACTGCTAGGTCTTCTGGAATAGTTACAGGATATTTTGGCTTTGATGCATGTGTTGTTTTTTTCTTTGTCGGTGTTTTTTGTTTTGTTAATAGTTTTGAATACTGTCTAGCTGTCTTAAGTATTATTTCTATCTGTTCAATAGGGATTGCATTAGTGTATCTTGTAGCCTTGTTTGTTTTTTCATAAACTCTTATTATCCCTAGTCTTGACAGTAATCTTATATACCTAGATACCTCGTGTGGTTGAATACCTACCTCATAGTATTCGAAGTATTTTTCGCCTTTTTTCCTAAGTTCTATTATTTTTTCTATTATTTTCTGTAATTTGCTGTCCTTCGCTATTATCTCTACAGCGTTCTCGCTCATATAATCACCTTTTCTAGTAGTTGTTCATGTATGCTACTGCAATAATGCTTGATCCACGTACAACTATTTTTGGATAATTCATTTTAGAGCATTTGTTATTGATACATATCTCTACTGTAGCCTCTGTTATAGTCACGTTCATGTGGTTGTCTATTTTTTCGAGGTTACCTCTTACAACACCGTTTATTTCTCCAGAACAAAAATATACTTCTACCTTGTTCATAATATGCACCAATTAAAAAATAATTGTTAAACAGTATAAAAACGTTTTAATTTACGAGAATAGTATTTTCTGAGCAAACCTCTTTGCTAGGTATCTTGCAACAAGATCTATTTCTTCTGGATTACCAGTACCAACTATTCTACTTGCTAGTGTTCTAGCCCATTCTGATTTTGCAATGCTCTCTACAAGCTCATTATATATTTTACGTATTCTATCGTATGATAGCCTGTATTTCTTGCCATCAACTTCTATTACTTCTGTTCCCGGTGGATCGAACAGTCTATATACCATGTATGCTAGTCCTAAACCTCCAACTACTAGTAGCATTTTACCTATATTGCTTTCAACTATTTCTTTCATGGGTTTCACCTAGTAATAAATGTGTATAAAGAGTATTATAAAAATAAAAAATCATTTTTGTTATTCTGACTCGTACTTCTTTATTGCTTCATCTATTTTAGCTATTGCTTCATCAACGTTCTTGAACGGTTTCTTAATTATTTTTTCAACATCTTCTTTGGATATGTTTATTTTCTTCGATACAGCCGTCTCATATAGTCTGTCACGCATGTATTTTACCCATACGTCATTACCTGCTAGTGCTAGTTTAAGCAGGTATGCTTCGTCCAATGCATCATATATTGCTGATAGGTATCCAGTTACTTTGCCTGAACGGAACATCTCGTTAGCAACATCTATTAAGTTTGAAAATCCTTTTACATAGTTCTTTAGCTGTTTAAATGATTCTATCAAAAACTTTTCTTCATCGTCTTTGTATTCTGTTCTTAGTTTTTCAAGCTTTGACTTGAAGTTAGAAATGGCTTCTCCAAGTAATGTCATAAAAGCATAGTCTTCAAGCTCTTCACGACTAGCCATTTTATACACCCATCTCCTCCATTTTCTTTATTATCTCATTTACTGCTTCTTCTATCTGTTTCTTTATTTCTTCTTTACTCATTATTATTTCTTCTACCGGCTTGGTGAATCTCAGAGATGTTAGTGTTACTACTAGTTCACCTACAGATCCTAGGTTTGCAACCAGTATTTCACAAGTATTCTTGATTAGTCTCAGGTGCTTGTCTTCTTCATTAGTTATTGTTTTTCTCACACTACTACATGATCCGTATTTACTTATTATTTCTAAGCATATCTTCTTGAACATGCTTTCAGGCTCGTATCCAAGACTCTTATATAGCTTATATAGTTCTATTGATACCCTTGTCCATGATCTCGGAGTTGGTACTTTTTCGTCAGGCTTTATTATTGCCGGTGCTTTAGGCTCTGGTGCAAATTTTTCTCTCATTATCTTCACTATTCTGCCAATCATTTTTATCCATTGATCTCCAAATACCCTGTTCATATATTTTATCCATTGCTCTGGTGTAGGTGCAACGGTATTGTATATCTCGAAACGATCTGCTAGTGGTGGAGGTAGTTTGTGAGCTATTCCCCTAGCATATTCGGGTGGGTTACCAGCGGATACTATCAGTACTGCGTTGTTGAACTTTGTAAAACCAGAACGTCTGTCAAGTATTATCTGATAACTAGCTGATAACACGTCTTTTCTGCTAATGTTTGTGAACTCGTCTAGGAACAGTACTCCGGGTGCAATGCTTAACACGTAAGCCCATCCAAAAGGCTTGTACCTAGTAACCTTTTTACCAGTAATGTCTGGAATTCCTAATAAGTCGCTTGGCTCAGCAGATGATAGTCTGAAATCAATATATACGAAATATGTCCAAGGAGTAGAGTCTATCATTTCAACTTCTTTCTCAGTACCCTTGAAATCAATGAACTGTAAACCATATCTATTAGCTAGTTTTAACGCAACACGTCTAACTGTCTCTGATTTACCTATACCCGGTGGTCCTATGAATAGCATTGATGGCGGTGGCTGTATGTATTTTGCAAGTCTTAGTAATAGGTCTTCATACATTTTCCTCATTTTTGCAATATCCATTCCTCTTAGTAATTCGTCTACCTGTGTCATTACCGTGTTTACAGATGTTTCTACACATACCTCGTAGTCTCCCGGCTGTCCCTTACACTCTTCCCTAGCGGCTATTTCTGCGTATTTCCTGTATGTTTCTTTTACTTTGTCTATTCCGTATCTGTCGTATGTATAGTTGAATACTGATAGCATTATGTAGAAGTCCTCCATGTGCGAGATATATCTTGTCATTATGAGTTCTTCCATCTCGTCAGGAGTCAATGATCTTACCTCTACTACTCTGGTCTTCTTACCATAATGGATTATTTCACGTATAATAACCATAATGCCTACTGGTGCTAATACACTAATAATGTCTTTGTCATTGTTACTCATTCGCACCACCAATAATTTGATTGTATTTAATCAATATTATATCTTAGAGTCGTAGTAGTTTATAGTTATCCATGTCTTGAATGCTTCTGGAACTTTGCCGGTATATATGTATAGTGCCGCATACACGTTGGAGGCTATGGTGTCAGCTAATGACTTTACTTCTTCCGTGTCTACATCGAATATGTATCCATCCGTGAATATCATTACCACGTCTTCGCTCTCCATGACCTCTGTAGCTTTCTTTAATGCGTCATATATGACAGTACCGCCATGTGGTGCTTTCCTTATAGCTTCCTTTACTTCATCAATATCTATCTGTTCCCCGCTAAGCTCTCCTACAACACCGTCAGAGAACATTATCAGGTATATGTTTCCACCGTTTCTCTCAAGTATCTCGTTTATCTCTGATAACATGTTGCTGTATTCCTGATCGGTTATTGAGCCTGACACGTCAAGTATAAGCAGTACTCTTGGAGGTCCTAGTCTCTTGTATCCGGGTGTTAGGTATGGTGTTCTCCTGTTTATAACCATCCATGTAGATAGTACTTCTTCTCCCCTACCAGATACTATGTCTTCAAGTATTTCGGACCAGTCTATCTTAGGCTCATGTATCTTGAACAATATGTCTAGTATTGCTCCCCTACCTACACCAGCGTATTTTTCTATCTTTGAACGGGTTTTCTCTATTTCTTCTCTGACTCTCTTCTCTATTTCTTCTGGTGTTAATGGTTTTCCTCCCTCTGTTTTTGGAAGGGTTTTCCTAGGGTCTAGTATGTCTCCCAGTCCACCATTATCAGGTGATCTTATGTAGTCATCTATTCTTTTATGATCTACTTTGTCTGGGTCTATTCTGCATTCTCTGAGAACCTTGTTGATATACGACATTATTGTTCCATACATTGATGGCACGGTTGCAGAATTCCAGTACTTGGTTTCATGTGGTAGTAGCTTTGTTGCTAGTTTTTTGGCTATTTCTATGCAGTCTGGTCTATCTATTTTATTTAATGTGTTCTCTAATGCTTTTACTATTGACCGTTCAATGTTTTCTGGGAATATGAATTCTTTATAGTAGTCTTCTGGTACTATATAGTTTTTCAAATGTATTGTGCGGTTTACTTCGCAGTCGGTTGCTATGTTCCCTATTTGGGGATGATATAGTCTGTAGACATTGGTGTGTGCAAAAACTATATGGAGTGCTTCGTGGAGCAATGTGAACCCAATCCTTATAGGGTAGTCTTTTTTGCTAAGCTCGTTTCTCAGGAATTCCTCGCTCACATATATGTATACTCCATCGGTAGCCGCAGTATTTATTATTGCTGATAATGGCTCGTCTTTCCTTATTAGTAGTATCTTGTCGCTGTACATGAAGTCGTCTATTAGGAGACCTATTACCCTAGTAGCTGGGTTTATTATGATTGTTTTTATGGCTTCATCTATTTTTTCCTTATAACTGGTCTTCCTAATGCTTACAGGCATTTATCCCACCTATATATATTTACCATATAATTAGTTATAAAAATAGAGTCCAGAGTATACAATACGTAACGGGGAACGGACCATTAATCACCCCTCTCCATTCTCAGATGTCTATATTATATATCGGTATGTATTACTAATGGTATAGGGGTATGTGTATGTGTTGATATGTGTATAACTTTTATAAACCATTATCATTGTTAATAGTATCTAGGGGGATAATGTTTTGAGCGAAGAAGGAATACCTCCTGAAACCATAGATATAATAAACAGGCTTAGAGCAAAGATAAGGAACAACAACGGTAAAATACCATCACCACTACAAGACCCAGAGTTCTGGAAAGACATAGATACTCTTAGAACAGTTTACAGAGACGTATTCACATGGGGGAAAATAGTAAAAATACTTGGCTTAGGAAAAGAGAAGATACAGAAAATGGCTACATACTATAAGAGATTCAAGAAATATGGCGACAAGATAGAGGAGAGACTGAGAGAGATTAAGGAAAGAGAAGCAGAGATGAGCAGAGAAGAAATGGGAGAAGAAGAAGCAGAGCCAACGCCTGAAGAAGCAGAGGCAATGCTTGAAGGAGAAGAAGAAGTACCAAAGATACTAATAGAGATTATAAGGAGATACGTGCTTAAACACATGGGTAAAACCATTGACAAGAAAGTAGCAGTAGAAGTAGCAGAGATGATGGATATTGGAGACGTTGTTAAGACAAAGTACATGGCGGCATGTATGGATATGGGATACATAGACCTAAAAACATGTGTTGATAACGCACTAGACTTCTTCATAAAATACCGTGACAGAGTAGATGCACTAGAAGAGGAAAACGAGACACTACGCAAAAGCATAGACATGATAACAGACTTCATATCAGACCCGGACAAAATACGTGAAGCACTAGTAAAAATACTTGAGAAATGGAGTGCACAGCTAATCTACATGGGGTATCCCCCCGAATACGTTTTAAAAACATATAATTCCATACTACAAGCCCTCATAGGTGAAAGCCTTGGAAAAGCCTCGTAAGCCTCCAAAACTAGAACTCGAAGAACAAGAAACAGAGCAACCACAGCCACAGCAACAAGAACAGCCAACACCATTACCGTTGCCTCCAAAAGACCTTGCACAGAGAGAACTAGCAAGATACCTTGCACAGAAATACGGAGTACCAGAGTCAATAGCACTAGCAGTAGTCACTAAAGCAAACCTAGATCAGAGACTTATGAAACTAGCAGAAATAGAGCAGAAATTCAGAACAATACTCGGAATAGCTGAGAAAGCCTCAAGCTACGGACCACTATCTAAAAGCGTGGTAGACACAGCGGTTGCAAAAACACTTACAAGGACACTAAGCGAACTAGACAGCTCAAGTACTAGGAGATACTCGATAATAGATGAGGTAAAAGACATAATGCTACAAGTAGAAGTAATAAAGGCAATGAAGGGATTATTCGGAAGCGATGAAGATGAAAAAGCAATGTTCAAAGAAATAATAGAGAAACAGAACCAGATACTTGAGAAAATAAACAACAGGATAGAAGCTCTCGAAACAAGGATACAGATGATGGAGCAACAAATAAACAATAAGAAAAAAGAAGAAGAAAACCCAGTAATAACACAGTTAGCCGAATCAATAAACGAGCTTAGAAAAGAAATAGAATCACTAAAAGAGACAAAGCATAAAGAAGAACTAAAAGAACTAATAGAGTCATTAAAGAAAGAAGTAGATGAGAGAATAAAGGCGTTAGAAGCGAGAGCAGGTGCATTACCAGAAGAACCTAAGTCGTTTAAGGAGAGAATACGAGAGATAAAGGAGACATGGGAAGAAATAACAAGAGTAGCGGGTTCTGCAACAGGAAATAAACAGGTCGTTCCACCAGATATAAAAGAGGACCTAGACAAGCTAAGAGAATCACTAATAGCGTTGTCAAACGAGATAGAGAAGATGAAGAACAAGGCAACATTCTCTGAAGCATTGAAAACAATATTCGACAACTTCGATAAAATAGTAGCACTAGTAGAGAAGATGTCTCCATTAATGGGATTATTCGGTCCTAGACCAAGCACTACAACAACCAAGAAAATACCCAAACCGCCCAAAATAGGTGGTGTTAAATGAACGACAAGGAAGCATACGAGATACTTTCATGGATAGAACAGTCACTAATGATACTTAACGAAGACCCATCTAAGGAAAACATTGCCAAGTTCCTAGAATACCTTGCAAAAATACGTGAACAAGTATATGAGGCATTCGCAACAGCCATAAAGCCAGAATATGCTAAATACGTTGAAAAAATACTTGAGGTGATAGCTATTGGCACGTAAAAAGAAGACAGACAAGAAAACCAGTAAAAAAGAAGAGAAACCAGACAAGGAAATCGAAGTAATAAAGAAGATTGCTGACAGGATAATAAAAGTATATGAGTCAAAGAACAGGGTAGAAGACGCTGAAAGAATGAGGAAAATAGTAGATTATCTCTCAAAGAATCCTGAGAAGGGAAAAGAAACCATAAACAAGGTAATAGACAAGATGATGACCGATATAGAGTCAATGATAAGGGATAAGGACTATACCTCTGCACTAGCATATCTAACACAATGTCTAGACTATCCTGATACGATAGTGGCTTATACGTATATGTGGAGACCAGAGTTTACAGAACTAATACTTTCAATAACAGCTAAGGCAATATCATTAATTGTTAAAATGAGTAAGAGGTGAAAAACGTGTTTGACCCATATTCTTTTTTAATATCCCTTATCTACCAGATAATTTCCCTCATAATAGGAGTTGTTATAGGAACATATATAGCTACAAAATACGTTGCATTCCGTGTAGCACGTAACGAGATAATCTCCCTCATACAGTATCTTAGGAAACAGGACAACTTCAACGAAGAACTCTCAAAAATGCTTGACAAGCTGTTCGAGAAAATACGTATAGACGGCAAAATAGTTGCAGACGAAATAGTAGGGTATATAGTGGAAAAATATGTTTCAAAGACAAAAACCAGTAGTAAAACCATTCCAGAGCCTCCTAAAATAACCGATGGATAAGCGATATATTTATACTGGATATTAATGAAATCATTAATCGGTGAAAAATATGATACACATAGGAGCTGGTAGAATTTCGATAACAGTACCTGACTGGATGAGCGAAGAATATCTTGAAATGGCTATTGGAGGAGTAGTCGGCGGATTCGGTGCAGGATTGGTGAATGGACTAGTAACAGGTGCTATTGGAGAAAAAGTAGGTGCTAGTGTTAAACAAGCAGTATCCGGTGCACTAGACCTATTATTCAGCTATATAAGCCACAGAATCGCCGGTTGGAAACCAGAGCTTAAGAACCCGGCATTCGGTAGTGCAATAGTACTATTCTCAAGCGGTATACTGAAGCTTATAAGTGCCGTATTATCAGCATTAACCGGCAAGACATACATTATGAGTGTTGGCGAAGCATACGCTATTGGAGAGAGCTACGGCAAGACTGTGGTTTCCGGAAATTTTTACAAAGGTAAACAGGCTTCCGCTCAAGCGATAGTTGTCGTACCAGAGACTGTTAGTGTTAAAGAAACACCAGTAATAGTTTCGACTGCTGGAGAGGAAGGAATAATACCTGAGGTTAAGTAATAAAAATATTTTTTATTTTTTAACCACTTTTCACATATCATAGTATCTTGTTAT
>JAMOPC010000101.1 GCA_027064845.1 Desulfurococcales archaeon
AGAAAAAGGTGTGCTTCGATGTTACTGTTAGCGATGCGATAACTAATGAGAACGTGACAAAGACAATCTGTGTTGTAATAGCTTTTCACATCAAGAATGCTAAGCCCTCTAATGACACGATAGATGTTGAGTTCCCGGTCTACTTGCATGTCGGTAATAAAACTGTTACAAAGAAAGTAATTGTGCCGCTTAAGATTGTTGGTGAAGTAACTAGGATTGAAGTAAAAGGAGCAACAGAAACAGGGAGCGAAGAAACTGAAAACGTAATTATTGTAGCCCCTCAAGAGACACCCACTACAACCAAGCCTACTACAATGACTCCAAAGCCTACTTCTACCACTACAACATCTAAACCTAAAACAACCACGGCTCCAAGAACAACACCATCTAAAACAACTACTAAGAAGCCGGAAGAAGTAACGACTATGCCCATGCCTCCTCCCAGAACAACAAGAGAGCCCGATGTCATTACTGTAGCCTTAATCTTATCAATAGTCGTAACTGGAGTAGGGCTATACTACATAGTGATGAAGAGAAGAAAGGTTGAGGAGAAGGAAACCAGGAGAGAGGAAGAAAAAGAGGATCTGGAGAGCTACAAAGAAGCGCTTAAAATGATGAAGCAACAGCTAGAGGAGAAGGAAAAAGAGTTACAAGAGCTGAAGTCCTCGTTTACCCATAGAATCTACTGTCCTAAATGCGGGGAATCAGTTATTCCGGCAAAGACTCATGACAATCGGTTGTTGTGTCCTAAATGTAATAGCGTATTAGGGAGAATTAGGTCTGATGGAACATTAGAGATATTCCCTTCAGAAGAACAGGAAGAGAAAAATGAAGGAAAAACTAAAGGAAAAGATAAACAGGTTGGAGAGATACAGGGAAGAAATAATAAAGAAACAAAAGGAAGAAAACAAGAGGATTGAAGAATTCATAAAGAGGGCAGGTAAAAACACAAAAGACCATGTGTTTCTTAATTAGTCCTTTTTTAATTTAATTCCATACTTTATTAGGGACTTTTCTCTAAGATCAAAACATTGGGAAAAGTGCGATGAAGAAGATGATTATTAGTGATCTGCACTATGAAAAGAGGATCTTCCGTGGCGTGGATGAGAGCAGGGCATGGGAGTGGCTACTAGGATTAGTAGACTATCATAAACCAGATCTATTATTATCATGTGGGGACTGGGGTGCTGCAATCAATGTAAATGAGTTCTATGAATTGCTGAAGAAAGTAACCGTGCTTACAATTTATGGTAATCACGAGAACATGGAGGTTTTAGCCAAACTATACAATGTTAGGACTAGTAAATATTTGCCGATACTTATGGAGGACGGCAAAGTCTATGAGATTAGTAACCTAAGAATAGCAGGCATTAATGGAATAATTGCTAAGAAACGCAAGACTAAGAAGGGAGTGCCACGGAAAACCCCAGAGGAATTTCTAAAAGTTGCTGAGAAGCTTAAAGGAAAAGATATTGATATATTATTGTTGCATGAAACACCTTTTATCCCAGAGCTGTTTCCTTTTATGGCTAAGGATTTTCGCTCTTTATCTGCGTTAGAGGCAATTAAGATAATCAAGCCGCGCCTAGTAATCAATGGACACATGCACAGTGGATGTTATAAGACTTATACTTTTCCTTGGGGTACTAAGTACATATACATTTCGTCCGATCAAAAGGAAAGATGTTACCTTTTACTAAATACTAAGAATTCGAAAATAGAGGTTTGGAGAGATCTTAAATTAGTTGATTCTATTGTTTTCCCTGATTTTGTAGTTCTCTCCCTATGCTAAATAGGTGATGTCTTAACAGTAGGGTTTAGAAAACATATGTGAACAGTTTTACTGTACTTTTTATATTCCTTCTTATTAAAGCTATACCTTAATATAAGATCAACATTTCCATTATCCCTTGATAATGATAACTCCGCGGTTTGTCTAGATAAACAGTGATTGTACACTCGTGCATATCTATCTCCCTGTGTCCTAAGTCGAGCAATTAAATACAAATACCAATCTTCGAGGAGGGTATCGATATCAAATATTATTGGAGAAGGATGCGGTTCGATTTTAAATAATTTATTAACAGCAGATCTTATAACTCTTAATGATGCACCGATTGCATGATCATCGTCAACAGAATTAGTCAAAACCTCGATTTTGAATTGTTTTTCTTTCCATCCGATTAGTCCTTTTTTGACAATACTCTCTATAAATACATTTGCTTCAAAGTTGTCTTCACTACTAGTAGTGAAGACTATTTTATGTAAATCACCTATTGCAGGAACATCACACTGAAAAACCCTTACTGGAATATATTTTTTAACATACTTAATTTTGCTTAATTTTGCGGGAAACTTCCATTCTAATCTGCTTAAAATAAAATCCCCTCTATACGAGACAGAAAGGGTTGCATTGGTATGTTTATATATATCACTATATCCTGTCGTGCTATACTTTCCTTTCACCTCATAGACATTATCAACAAATTCTATAAAATTCTTTTCATCGTCCATCGTTTCATATAGTTTCATTGTGGTTTCTCTGAGTTCGTCAGGAAAAAGTGAAGAATTTGCTACAATTTTTGCTATTTCAAGTGATGCCTTGACAACATTAGTAATAGTAACAATTTCAGCTTCAAAAGTCTTCCTAAGAAAACACATTCGTAAACAATACTGTATTTTATTTTCTAATCCCACTTTTTGGCTATAGAAATCTAATACTGTAGGTTTTTCATTTATTATATCTATTATATCGTTTATATCATCAGCATTGGTGACAAGCACGTTTCGCAGAGGTTCTTCGCCTAAAATAGCGAGGACGCCCACACTATACACCTATCAAGATATAAAGCATAATTACATATTTATCATGTATCTTCAGAAGAATATAATGTTTCTTCTATGATCTATTATATTTTTTCATAATAATATTGTTAATTTAACCCAAAATTTTTGTATACACTCCTTATCATATATTTCAATATAGGGGTAGTTACCCCCCCGAGTTACCTAATAGTATTTTTCTATAGAACTCTGGGGGAAACCAATGGAAGGGGGTAACTGTGACCTGTAAATGGAGGATTAAACGTGTTAAGAACTCTTATTATCTGTATCATCGTGATGAATACATTGGCCCAATAGAAAAGATCGTTTCTGTGTGGAAACAATGGAGGAGAATGGCGCCGGGGGCGGGATTCGAACCCGCGCGGGCCCCATGGCCCACTGGCTCTCAAGGCCAGCCCCTTAGGCCGCTCGGGCACCCCGGCT